>JBDTOA010000023.1:0-15271 GCA_039933475.1 Dermatophilaceae bacterium | reverse complement strand
CAGAGGTCTCCAGGTCGACCCCGTCGATGCTGAAGCCGTGGAGTTCCTCAAACGGCGAGAACTCACCGGCGACGCCCTCGATCAGGTCAGCCAGACGGGCGGTTTCCGCGTTGTCATCGGCGATCGGAAGAATGTCGACCTCGACGGACATCGTGGCCTCGGCTGGCAGGTCCTCCTCCCGATAGGTGCCGAGAATCGACTGGGACCCCACCACGATCACGGCCGGCGCCCCGATGATCTGGCAGGCGGTCCTGATCGCGTGTTCGAGCTGGTCGCGTCGCATCAGAGCGCCAACCCAAGGACCTCGGAGCGTTCGCCCTGTGACAGCAGTCCACCCATCGGCGAGACCTCGCGCATTTCAACCGAGTCGATGTCGAGCCCGGTCAGGACACGGCGCAGGCCCGAGTGGTCACCGCGTTCGATCAGGTCCTGCCACCGGTCGAGGTTGCGCAGGTGGGGCTGCCCCTTGACGTTGACACGCAACCGTCTCAAGTTCCGAAGCATCGTCGGTCGCCACTGCTGAAACGTCGAAGGACTCAGGTGCGTTGAGAGCTGACGGTGCAGGCGCCACGAGCGTTCCGGCGAACGGCGCAGGTCACTCTTGACTGGCCGCCGGACCACCTCCAGGCGATAGCCCACGCAGGACAGGAGCCGCTCGAGCATGTCATCGCTCATCTGCACCCGCCCCGAGATGAACGCGCTGATGCTGGGCTGGCGCACCCCACTGATCCGGGACAACTCGGACTGGGTGGTGCCGGTCTCCAACATCACCCCATGAAGCAGCTCGCCACGAAGAAGCACTCCTAAATTATAGCATTGCTTGCTATAGCCCGTACATCCAAGAACGGCTCATGCAGGATGCTGAGCATCATCCTCCGGCACGGATGGTGGCCAGTTCCCAGGTCGCCAGGTCCCCGGTCGCCTCAGCGAGTACTCAATTTGTACTCAGCACAGCCAGAAGCGTTCAACGCTGCCCACCTGTCGATTTGGGGATGTGCAGGTCAGCGCCATTTGCCGATGACAGTCAATGGCACTCAGCGGTGCATGCTCACTTCCAGCGGAAGTGGACGAAAACGCGGCCGAAGTTGTCAGAGTCCTTCTCGACCCGGTGGTAGAGAGCCTTGATCTCCTTCTGCTGCAGGAAGCGCAGCACGTGCTTCTTCAGGGCGCCTGAACCCTTCCCCGGGATGATCTCAACCAAAGGTGCCTTCTTGGCGACTGCCTCATCGATGATGGCGCGCAGGGCGCGGTCAATCTCCGGGCCGCGGCTGTGGATGTCGTGCAGGTCAAGCTTGAGCTTCACCTCGAGCAGTCTGCCCCTGCTGTTGGCGGAACGAACGTGCGGGTGCACTGGCAATGTGGGTACTTTGATGACATCGGGCAGACTCCATGCCGCTATCCGCTGCTACCAGCCAGCCTGAATCGCATCCTCTGAAGGAGCACGGACCCGCCAATGACCACATCGCTGACACCAACACGCATCACGGCAACCCCTGCGGCGCGAACGGCAGTCGCTGCCCTGCGCGCCGCCCGCGGCGCCCCGGTGATGTTCGTGCAGTCCGGCGGATGCTGCGCCGGCTCCATACCGATGTGCTTCCCGATCGGGGAGTTCAAGGTCGGCGCCGTCGACATCCTGCTCGGGGACATCGACGGCAGCCCCTTCTACATCGACAGACGCCTCGACGAGGCGTGGCACCAGGACGTGTTCCTGCTCGACGTCGCCGAGGGCGCACCCGAGGACTTCTCGCTGGGCGCCGGCGACAACCTGCACTTCGTCACGCTCTCCCCCGCCTGCGCGACGCCGGACGTCCCGGAAAGCTGACGCGCGAGAGAGGTGGGCTCGTCAGGGGATCCGGCGCGAGCGCCGTACAGGAAGCGTTGTTGTGCGAGCGCCTTTTCTAAGAGGCCTGCGTGAGTGCCTTTGCGATGATTGACATCTCGTCCTCGAGAGAGGACGGCTGGTGGCAATCGGAGATGTCCAGCTCATCGATCAGTGGCAGAAGGTCGCGGATGGCTTCCGACGTGTTCTCGGTGAGGACCACGCCGTGCGTCTCGGCGATGACGATCCTGGCGATCCGGCCGCCGGCCACGGAGTAGACGTGCCCGTTCACCGGGCAGTCCTCGTGTGCCAGGAAGGCCACCAACGGGCTGACAAACTCCGGCGCGACCTTGGCAACGAGGTCCTCCCCCAGGATGTCCTGGGTCATCCGGGTCGCCGCGACAGGGGCGATGGCGTTCACCCGGATGCCGTGCCCGGCACCCTCGATCGCCAGGACGCGGGTCAACCCGGCCAGGCCGGCCTTGGCCGCGCCGTAGTTCGCCTGTCCGAAGTTGCCGAACAACCCTGAGGCAGAGGTGGTGTTCACGATGCGGCCGTAGCCCTGCTCGCGCATCGCGCGAAAGGCCGGCTGGCTGACAAAGAGCGCGCCCTTGAGGTGGACGTCGACCACGGCGTCGATCATGGCGGCGTCCATGTGGTGGAAGGCCTTGTCCCGAAGGATCCCCGCGTTGTTGATCAGCACATCGACCCTGCCGAAGGCATCCAGGGCGGCCTGCACGATGGCCTGCCCGCCTTCGGCGGTGGCGACGCTGTCGCGGTTGGGCGCGGCGATACCGCCAAGTGCGGTGATCTCCTCGACGACCCGGTCGGCAGCGAAGGTCGATGAGCCACTGCCGTCCACAGCGCTACCCGGGTCGTTCACGAGGATGCGGGCTCCCCGGCGGGCGAGCTCGAGGGCGTGGGAGCGACCCAGGCCGCCACCTGCTCCGGTGATGATGACTACGCGTTCGTCAAAACGTAGATCGGTCATGGTCACGTCCTCTTTCGTCGAGTGCTCACGGCTGCAGCGGTTGCTGGCCGACCTGGGGTCTTTGGTCGCGAGACCTTTGATCCCAAGGCTTTTGGTGGTGAGGCCTTTGGCGAGGCCTTTGATGACACGGACACACTCGAGCCGGTGCGGCTGGCCTTCGTGGGGCGCTTTGTCGTGCTGACCGCAGCGGACGAGCCCACGAAGGACGAGAGCACCGCGAGCAGCGCGGCCTTCTGCGACTCGTCGAGCCGGGGGTCATGACGGATGGCGTCCTCGCTGACGCTCCAGCCCTCAGAGGTGCACGGAGACACGACCCCAGCCGCGCGCAGCAGCATCGTCTCCACGGAGACGCTCAGGGCTTCGGACAGAGAGGAGATGACGGCGATCGACGGAAGGGCGAGCCCATGCTCGATCTGGCTCAGGTAGGGGTTCGAGATCCTGGCCATCTCAGCAGCCTGTCGCAGGGTCAGGCGAGCCAGATGCCGCTGGCTTCGGACGTACTCCCCGAAGGCGTCGTACAGCCGTGCATGCGATGTAACCACCACCGGAACTCCCTTTCGTTCATACGCCCATACCGCGGGAGCCGAATGCTAGATGGAGTCTAGCATTCGCTTGACGAAACGAAGTATTTCGGGTTGCAACACGCCGGGATCAGCGCCGGATCAGAAACCGGACGGCAGCCGCTCATCGTCAGGGTCGGCTCGCAGGAAACGCTCGACAACGCGGGCCACCTGAACGGCCAGGTCGGGGCGCTGAAGGTTGTGGCCGGCCGGGATCGTGACCAGTGAGGCGCCAGGTATCCGGCGAGCCAGCACCCGGCTGTTCGCTGGCGCCACAATACGGTCGTGGTCGCCGCACAGCACCAGGGTCGGAGCGGTGATGGAACCCAGGAACGGGATGCTCGACCAGTTGTAGAACGCCATGGAGTGCCAGATAAGGCCTTTGGCGTCGGCACGCGGCCACGGTCCGGCGTCGGGGCCGTTCAGGCCGCGCAGACCTGCCCGGCCGCTCCCGGGGGTCGCGCCGATACCGCAGGATGTGGCAGCAAGGATCAGCTTGCGAACTCTGGACGGGTCGTCGCACGCGAGCTGCTGGGCCACTGCCCCACCATGGGAGAACCCGAGGACGTCCGCCTCATCCAGACCTGCTGCATCAAGGACTGCTACGGCCAGCTCGGCCAGCCCGGATATCGACAGGGGCAGCATCGGCGTGGGGCTGGCGCCGACGCCGGGCGCATCGAAGCTGACCACCCTTCGCCCGGACAGCTGCCCGACCAGAGGATCCCAGCTCTGCAGCGGACGGGTCATCCCGTTGATCAGCAGCAGGGGATCGCCCTTGCCTTGAACCCGCATGGCGACCTGGAGCCCATGGATGCTGAGCAGCTCTGGGGTGGCGACCTTCAGTCGTGGGTCACTCACGCGCGGGAGCGCACGTAGCTGCCGGGGGCTGGCTCGATCGGGGGGTGCACCTTGCTGCCCAACCGGGTCGGCGCAGCAACGAGTGGACCGCCCTGCTTGTCGATCCACACGGTCCAGTCGCCCCACCAGGTGCCGTCCTGAAGCGTGGCGTTGTCCTTCCACTCCTGCGGATCCGCCGGTGTCGCGTCGTTGGTCCAGTGCTTGGCCTTGGGCCCGGGAGGGTTGACGATCCCGGCGATGTGCCCGGACGTGCTCAGCACGAACCGCTTGTTGCCGCCCAGAAGCTGGGTGGTCTTGTACCCCGAGAGCCAGGGAACGATGTGGTCATCGACCGCCGCGAGGATGTAGGTGTCGACATCGACCTTGCCCGGTTGCAGCTTCTGTCCGTCGATCTCGAACTCTCCGCGGGCGAACTCGTTGTTCAGGTAGCAGGAGCGCAGGTACCGCGAGTGCATCTTGGCCGGCATCCGGGTGCTGTCCTTGTTCCACACCAGCAGGTCGAAGGCCGGTGGCTTCTTGCCCAGGAGCCAGTTGTTCACCACGTACGCGAACACCAGGTCGTTGGCCCGCAACGCATCGAACGTGTGCGCCATCTTGTCGGAGTCAAGGAATCCGTCCTTGGCCATCTGCTTCTCGAGCCCGGCGATCGTGGCCTCGTCGGTGAAGACCCCGAGCGCGCCCGGAGAGCTGAAGTCGGTGAGGGTGTTCAGGAAGGTCGCGGACTTGATCGAGTGGTCCCCGATCGCGGCGTTGTGGGCCAGGGCGATTGCCGTCAGGGTGCCGCCCAGGCAGACCGAGACCGTGTTGACCTCGGGCGCACCGGTGATCTCACGCACGACCCGGACCGCATCCAGAGGGCCCTGGCGCAGGTAGTCCTCGAAGTCGACGTCACGCATGCTGGAGTCAGGGTTGCGGTAGCTGATCGCAAAGCAGGTGTGCCCGTGCTGGACCGCCCACTCGATCAGGCTCTTACCGGGCGCCAGGTCCATGATGTAGTACTTGTTGATCCACGGCGGGCAGAACAACAAGGGCACCGCGTGCACCTTCTTGACCTGCGGCTCGTACTGGATCAGCTCGATCAGGTCGCTGCGATAGACCACGGACCCTTTGGTGGCAGCCATGTTGACGCCGACCTCGAACCCCGTGGCGTCAACCTGCGAAGGCCAGCCGCCGTTGTGTCGCACGTCGCTCAGCATGTTCTTCGCGCCGCGCACGAGGCTCTTGCCGCCGGTGTCGAAGGCCTCCCGGAGGGCTGCCGGGTTGCCGGCCAGCGTGTTGGTGGGAGCCATGGCGTCGTGCAGGAACTTGGCGACGAACCGCGCCTTGACGTCCTGGGTGGTCTCCAGGCTCGCCGCGTCCAGAAGCTCTTCGATGAGCTGACCGCTCAACAGGTACTCCTGCTCCAGCAGGAAGTAGGCGGCGTTCTCCTCGTATGCCGGGTCCCTGAACCGCTTGTCGCCAGGAGCGGGAGCGACGGGGCCGGGCGTATCGCTACCGACCGCGCGACCTGCGGCTGCGCGTACCGCGGCGGCCAGGCCGATCGCCATCCGGCCGTTGGCAGCTGCCGTGCCTGCGGGGTTCTTCACCAGCGCGACGCCTGCGGCACCCAGGGAGCGCAGGAGCGAGATCGGATCGGCTCCGGTCATCGGATCCTCAGAAACGCCAAGGCGATCGAGGACTGCGCGACCAACTGACTCAGGACTTGGTACTGCGCTCATGGCGTCGAACTCCTCATTGACCTGTGAACGGGGGAAGGTCGCTCACACCTTTTCGTTGTTGTCCTCAACATAGCTGCGGTAGACGCTGAGCAGTGCGCGGCGCTGCGCTTCGGAGAGTCGACGGTCAGCCCGTATTGCGGCCTCCGTCGCCTCATCCTCCAGAATCTCAGTCCCGCTGATCAGTCCGGCGTGCTCAAAGAGCGTCTCTGCGCTGACGTTCAACGCGTCGGCGATCGACTTGAGAACGCGCACGGAAGGCTCATGCAGGCCGCGCTCGACCTGGCTGAGATAGGGGTTGGAGACCTCTGTCAGGGCAGACAGCTGGCGCAGCGACAGATTCGCCATCTGTCGCTGCGCGCGGATAAATGCCCCCAACATGCGCCGGGGGTCACTATCTCCAGCTGCCATGGGCTGACCTCGTTCTGGTTGTCGCCGAAGCGGGATTCGGGTCAGGCCGACTGAGGCACGAACACGGTCGCCATCTGCAGCGCGAACTCACGCTGGGCGGCGAGCAGGTCAGAGGCCAGGTCGAAGGCGAACGTGGTTGCAGCTTCCACTCCCGGGAGGACCGGCATACCCGGGATGACGGGCAGGTCGGGAACAGGAAGGACCGAGACTGCCTTGACCCAGGTCTGGGCGGCGTCGACGGAGAGCTGCTGGCCCTGGCGGACACTGGAGACCAGCTGCTCGCGGAGCTTCTGGGCCAGGGCAGGCATGTCGGTGCTGGTGGTGGTCTTGGTTGTTGCCATCGTGATCTCCTCGAGGTGGTTGAAGTTGCTGACTGAGGTGCCGGTGACTGCAGGCACTCGCACAACATACATATCGGATGCTTGACATGTCAAGCATCCGATATGGCACCCCCAGCTACATGTCCAGGCCGCCGTTGACCCCCCACACCTGGCCGGTGATGTAGGCCGAGGCATCGGCGGCCAGGAAGTGGACGACGCGGGCGATCTCCTCAGGGCGACACAGCCGGCCCAGCGGGATCTGCAGCTTGATCTTGTCCAGCACCTTCTCCGGGACGCTCTCCAGCATCTCGGTGGCCACGTAGCCGGGGGTGACCGTGTTCACAGTGACGCCGACTCCGTCGTCCTCGCGCTTGCCGGCGCGGGCCAGGAGGAATGCGGCCTCCCTGGCAAGGGTCTTGGTCAGTCCCAGCAGGCCGGCCTTGGACGCCGAGTAGTTCGCCTGACCGATGGCGCCGGTCTCACCGATGACCGACGAGACGAAGATGATCCGGCCGGTCCCCCGCTCCACCATGTGCGCCAGCGCCGGCTGGGCCATGAAGAACGAGCCGGACAGGTTCACGCCGATGACGTTGGTCCAGTCATCGACCGACATCTTCATGGCCATCTTGTCCACGGTGATCCCCGCGTTGTTGACCAGGATGTCGAGGCGCCCGTGCTGGTCGAGAACCTCCTGTATGACGCGGCTGCAGTCCTCTGGGCTGGACACGTTGCCCTGGTGGATGGTCGCGTGCCCCGGCCCGGTGAACTGCTCGTTGAACTGAGCCAGGAACTGCTCGGCCCGAGGGGTGTTGGCGGCGTACCCGGCTGCCACGGAGGCGCCCTGGGAGGCCAGGCTCTGACAGATTGCCGCGCCGATACCCCTGGTCCCACCCGTCACCAGGGCGACCCGCCCCGCAAGCTTCTGCCCCACTACCGTCGTGGGCTCTTCGTCGACTTTTGTGGTGATGCTGGTCATGGTTGCGTCTCCCGTGTCTCGAGGATCAGGACTAGGGCCTAACAGCCACCCTAGCGCCGTCGAGCCGGCTCGAACCGGTCCAGATCGAGGTGCTTTCCTGCACCTGATGCGTGGCAACTGCCAAGGACGATGACCACTGGACTCAGCCCTGCACCACGCGGAAAGGACCACCGGAAAAGGCTTGTGTCATCGCTCTTTCCGGGAGGCAGGACCTTCGTCCGTGTCAGCCAGCCGCCGGCGCAGGACAATGACGTCCGTGAACCGGATGCGAGAGCACAAGGAGACGCTGCTGTTCATCTCGTCGACCCTGCTTCTGCTGGGGGGCGGGGTGGCGTGGCTCATGGCCGCCGAGATGCCCGCAGACATCCTGTGGGTCACCGGCACCCTTCTGGGACTGGCGTTCTCGTTGCTCTGGACCTGGGGGGCGGTTCGGCGCCGGCAGCCCAGCGTCGATGTCATCGCCGTGCTCGCGCTGGCGGGCGCTCTTGCGGTCGACGAGCCCTTCGCCGGCGCCATGATCACGGTCATGCTCGCGAGCGGGCAGCTTCTTGAGGCCCGCGCGGCCGCACGGGCCCGCCGAGAGCTCAGCCTGCTGGTCGAGCGGGCGCCCCGCACGGCCAGGCTGCGCGTCGATGGCGGCATCGTCGAGGTCCCGGTCGGGCAGGTAGCCCTCGGAGACGGCCTGCTGGTCGGCACCGGGCAGATCGTCCCGGTGGACGGCCGGCTCCTGTCCGCTGCAACGTTGGACGAGTCCGCACTCACCGGTGAGCCCCTTCCCGTCGAGCGGCACCAGGGTGAGGCCGTGCGAAGCGGCGTGGTCAACGCCGGTCCACCGATGGACCTGGTGGCGACCGCCTGCGCCGCTGAGTCCACGTATGCCGGCGTCGTACGCCTGGTCGAGCAGGCCCAGGCCTCGTCGGCGCCCTTCGTGCGTACGGCGGACCGGTTCGCCATCCTGTTCGTGCCGCTCACTCTCGTCCTTGCCGGCGCGTCGTGGGCGCTCAGCGGGGACCCCGTCCGGGCCGTCGCGGTCCTGGTCGTCGCGACGCCGTGTCCTCTGCTGCTTGCCGCCCCGATCGCGATCATGTCCGGCTTGTCCCGCGCCGCGCACATCGGTGTGGTCATCAAGGGCGGCGGCGCCCTCGAACGGCTCGCCAACGGGCGCGTGATGCTCTTCGACAAGACCGGCACGCTCACCCAGGGCCACCCCGTGCTCGCGGATGTCGTCACCCCGGCAGACCAGATGGATGCCAACGAGGTACTGCGGCTGGCCGCCTCCCTTGACCAGGTCTCGGCGCATGTCCTGGCCAGCGCCATCGTCACCGGTGGCATTGCCCGCGGGCTGGTACTGCAGATGCCCGAGGACGTCGTGGAGGTCCATGGCTATGGCCTGGAAGGGACCGTCGCAGGCCACAGGGTCAGGCTGGGCAAGGCCGCATGGGTCGTTGGCGACACCGCGCCGCCATGGGTGCGACAGGTGCGACGACGGGCCGACCTGGACGGCTCGCTGACCGTCTTCGCCGCAGTTGACGACCAGCCGGCCGCGGTGTTCCTGCTGGACGACGCAGTCCGGCCGGACGCACCCCGCATGGTGCGCGCCATGCGCGGCGCCGGGATCACCCGCGTCGTCCTGGTCACGGGCGATCGGGCCGACATCGCGGGCATGGTCGGGCGGATCGTGGGCGTGGACGCCGTACTGGCCGACTGTGACCCGGTCGACAAGCTCGCCGCGATCGAGGCGGAGTCGGCGACGGCGCCGACGATCATGGTGGGCGACGGGATCAACGACGCACCCGCACTGGCGGCGGCCGGGGTCGGGGTGGCTCTCGCAGCGAGGGGCGCAACAGCGTCCTCGGAGGCCGCCGACGTCGTACTGACCGTCGACCGGGTCGACGTCCTCGCGGACGCCATCCTCATCGCCCGTCGCGCCAAAGGGATCGCGCTGCAGGCCGTCCTGGTCGGTATGGGGCTCTCGCTCGCGGCGATGGTTGCGGCCGCCGCCGGCCTCCTCGCGCCTGCGGCGGGCGCAGTCGTTCAGGAGGTGATCGACGTGCTGGCCATCGGCCTGGCCCTGCGCGCCGTCCTGCCAGGCGCGGTGCACACGATCGCCATGCCACCAGGTGACGTCGCCACAGCACAGCAGCTGCGGGCCGAACACGACTCCGTCCTGCCCCTGATCGAGAAGATCCGGTCGACGGCCGATGCGCTGTCCACGCACGAGGTCATGCTCTCCCCCGTGCGCTCGCTGCTGGACCGGCTCGAGGGCGAGCTACTTCCCCACGAGCGGGCCGACGAGGAGCTCCTGGTCCCACTCGTGGGCCGGGCCCTCGGCGGGACGGAGGCAACAGCAGCGCTGAGCCGCACGCACGCCGAGATCGAGCACCAGGTCTCACGGCTACGACGGCTCCTGGCGGGGCTCGACGCCGAGACCGCTCTGCCCGAGGACATCGTCGAGCTCCGACGCCTGCTCTACGGGCTCTACGCCGTGCTCCGGCTGCACAACGCACAGGAGGAGGAGGGCGCCTTCAGTCTCGTGCCGAACGGGATGGAGATGGCGGTCACGGCTGGCTGAAGGACTTTGCTCTCCTGCTCTCGTCAGCCACAGCCACGATGGCGATGACCGCGCTGAGCAGGGTCAAGGCCCCTGCCAGCGTCCAGCCCGACTGGACCAGGCTCAGCCCCACCGGGACCAGCACGACGAGCCAGGCCAGGCTGGCGGTCCGTGACCAGCTCACCCCCCGCCACAGCCCCCGCGCCACGAGCCCCAGCCCGACCGCGAAGAGGCCGGTGAAAACGCTGAACATGAGGTGACTGGCCGTGCTCAGCCCGGCGTCAGCTGCCGCCAGCAGCGGGAAGGCGACGGCAAGGACGGCGCAGACCAGCGCCTGCAGCCCGATGATCGTCGCGGCGACCCGACCGGCCAAACCTCCTGGCCGCCCCTGAGGGATGGCTTTGCTCACACCAACAAAGGTATCTGCCCAAAAGTTCTGGGTGTCCAAACCCCCATTTTCCGGAATCTTGTGACAAACTTCTCAGGTCCGCGGCAGAAAACGCCCCCTGCTCCTGTCCGAACAAGATCGCATCTGTGTGGATTGGAACCCCGCAGCCAAGTGTGACGTTGGCCTAGTGCACGCTCATCCGCTCCGCGGTTTTGACAGCGTGCTCACGGCGGCTCGTGAGGATCTTCTCCACGAGTCGACGTCGGCCCAAAGCATGAAAAGCATCACAGTTACGACTCTGACCAATATCTACTCTGACCAATAACCGCCTGAGTTCACGCAACTGACACTGAATCCCAAGGCCATGATCCAAGGAGCACAATCCTGATGACTTGGCGCAACCGCGCTGCCTGCCTGGACGAGGACCCTGAGCTGTTCTTCCCGATTGGGAACACCGGCCCGGCCCTGCTCCAGATCGAAGAGGCGAAGGCCGTGTGCCGTCGCTGTGAGGTCATTGAAACCTGCCTGAAGTGGGCGATCGAGTCTGGTCAGGACGCCGGCGTGTGGGGCGGCCTCTCAGAGGACGAGCGACGCGCCCTCAAGCGCAGGAATGCCCGAGCCCGAAGAGCCAGCTGAGTCTGCCTGAGTCACAGCCCCTCTTTGCCAGACTTCATCGGGCGGAGCCGCGCGACGAAGCGCACCGTGGTTCCCCTCGGCTTCGCATTCTCCCAGGTGATCCGCCCCCGCAGGTCGGCAACCAGCGACGTCACGATCTGAGTACCCAGACCAGGGTTCTGCGGGTCAAAGCTCTCGGGCAGGCCCGCCCCGTCATCGGTAACCGTGACGGTGAGGAGCTCGTCGATCTCGTCGCGGCTGCGCTCGGCATGCACGCTCACCGATCCCCCGGACCTGGCCAGACCGTGCTCGATCGCGTTGTGGACGAGCTCGGTGACGACCATGGCCAGCGACGTGGCGTCCTCAGCGCGCATCCGGCCGAATGACCCGCTGCGCTCAGCTCGTACCGGCACATCACGGGTAGCGACCTCCACAACAGCGGCAAGGCCCCGGGCCGCGATGTGGTCGAAGTCGACGGTCTCGTCGAAGCCCTGGCTCAGGGTCTCGTGAACCAGCGCGATGGTGCCCACCCGGCGTACCGCCTCGTCAAGGGCCGCGCGCGCCTCGTTGTCCGGCAGCCGTCGCGACTGCATCCGCAGCAGCGCCGCGACCGTCTGCAGGTTGTTCTTGACCCGGTGGTGGATCTCACGGATGGTCGCGTCCTTGGTGAGCAGCTCCCGCTCGCGCCGGCGCAGCTCGGAGATGTCGCGCAGGAGCAGGATCGCTCCGGTGCGCTGACCGCCCTCGATCAGCGGGATAGCACGCAGGGACACGCTCGCGCCGCGTGACTCGACCTCCGCTCGCCAGGGCTCCCTGCCGGTCACGACAAGGGCGAGGCTCTCGTCCGTGGGCGCCTGGTCGCGCAGGACCTCGGTCATGATCTGGGCCAGCGAGGCGCCGACCACGTCACCCACGTGACCGAGCCGGTGGATGGCCGAGATGGCGTTCGGGCTCGAGTAGTTCACCGTCCCGTCCGCGTCCAGGCGGATCACGCCGTCACCAACCCGGGGCGCGCCTCGCCGCTGGCCGGTAGGAGCCCCCGCCGTGGGGAACTCTCCTGCCGCGATCATCCTGGCCAGCGCGTCCGCAGTGGCCAGGTAGGTCAGCTCGAGACGGCTCGGGGTGCGCAGGGTCGCCAGGTTCGTATGGCGGGTCAGCACCCCCAGCGCGCGGCCCTTGCACACCACCGGGATGACCTCCTCGCGGATGGGCATGTCATCACGCCACTCGGGGTCGCGTTCTCGCACGATCCGCTGGTCGCTGAAGGCCTGGTCCATCAGCGGGCGGCGGCCCTGGTCCAGGCGCCGGCCGACGATGTCGTCGAAGAAGACCATGGGGCCGGTGGTGGGGCGGACGTGCGCCACGGCGTACCACCCGCCGGCCGTCGCCGGGACCCACAGCACCAGGTCGCCGAAGCTGAGGTCCGACAGCAGCTGCCAGTCGCTCAGGAGCAGATGCAGCCACTCGACGTCGGCGGCACCCAGGTCGGTCTGCTCCTGCAGCACGTCGTTCAGGGTCGGCACAGCGCTGAGCCTAGTACCCAGCCCCCGACGTACTAACCCTCCACTCCTTGCGCCGAAACCACCGAATCCAACCGATTCTGAGCCGGATTCGGTGGTTTGGGCGCAACAAGCGGTGGGTGGGTCAGATGGTCGCCGATCCGCTGCGGATGACGCCGCGCAAGGTGCGCAGGGCCACCGACAGTGCCGCGATGCCGGGGTTGTCCAGCCGCTCGAGCCCGGAGAGGGCCACCTTGGACCGCGCGAGGGACTCGGCGTTGGCATCGGACCAGGCCACGATCCGCTCGTTGGGAGCCAGGTCACTCTTGGTTCCTTCCAGGACCGACCTGGTAAGGGACTCCAGAACGGAATACAGGTCGTCGCGGAGCGCGCCGCGGGCCAAGGCATCCCAACGATCGTCGCGAGGCAGGTTGGTCACCCTGGACAGCATCGAGTCGATGCCGAACTGCTCGGAGAGAGCGAAGTAGACCGGCGCGACCTCGACGGCGGTGCGTTCCATGGTCGCACTGAGCTCCACGACGTCCAGCAGGGAGAACTGGTCCAGCAGGCTGGCCGTGCTCAGCGCCAGCTCCGTTGGCACGCCCAGGTCTTCGATCTCCTTGACGCGGCGCTCGAGGCGGGTGCGCTCGGCGCCCTTGAGCAGCGTTGGCATCTGCGGCCCGAGCTCGGAGACCACCGCGCTGAAGCGCTCGACCTCGCCGGCGACGTCGAGGGTGGACGGACGGTTCTGCAGGAACCAGCGCACCGCCCGGTCGGTCAGCCGGCGGAACTCCAGATACAGCATGGTCTGCGTCTCGGTGGTCACGACGTTGTCAAGCTGCTCGACGCTGCCCACGAAGCCGACCAGGTCGAACACCTCACGGCAGACCACGAACGCACGGGTCACCTGAGCCGGCGTGGCCCCCGTCTCCTCGGTGGCCCGGAAGGCGAACGTGATGCCACCGCGGTTGACCATGGAGTTGACCACCCCGTTGGTGATGATCTCGCGCCGTAGCGGGTGGCCGGGCAGCTTGCTCTGGTACCTCTCCCGGATCGGGTTCGGGAAGTACTTGGTCAAGGTGGTCTGGAACCAGGGCTCATCGGGCAGCGCGCTGTCCAGCAGGTCCTTCTTCAGAGCCAGCTTGGCGTAGGCCGCCAGGACAGCGATCTCCGGGCTCCTCAGGCCGGAACCGGCCTCGTGCCGGCGCTCGATCTCGGCGTCGCTGGGCAGGTACTCGAGGGCACGGTCGAGGTCGCCCCGTTCCTCCAGCGCGTGAATCAGACGGTGATGCACAGGAAGCAGGACGTGCTCCTGGGCCCGCGCGTTGCCGAGCAGGACGTTCTGCTCGTAGTTGTCGCGCAGCACCTGACGGGCGATGTCGTCGGTCATCGAGGCCAACAGCAGGTTGCGCTCGTCGAGAGTCATCTCGCCCTCACGGGTCAGCGCTGTCAGCAGGATCTTGATGTTGACCTCGTGGTCGGAGGTGTCCACGCCAGCGGAGTTGTCGATGGCATCGGTCTGGATGTGCACGCCGCCAAGGGATGCCTCGATGCGACCGAGCTGGGTGCAGCTGAGGTTGCCGCCCTCGCCGACGACGATGGAGCGCAGTGCCCTGCCGTCGACGCGGATGGCGTCGTTGGCGCGGTCCCCGACATCCGCGTTGACCTCGGAGGAGGCCTTGACATAGGTGCCGATCCCGCCCTGCCAGAGCAGGTCGACCGGCGCCAGCAGGATCGCCTTCATCAGCTCGGCGGGTGTCATCGAGGTGGTGCCTCCGGGCAGGCCCAGCGCCAGGGTGACCTGCTCACTGATCCGAACCGACTTGGCCGACCTCGGTATGACGGCCCCACCCTCGCTGATCAGGCTTCTGTCGTAGTCCGCCCACGAGGACCGGGGCAGCTCGAAGAGCCGCTTGCGCTCCGGGAACGACGTGGCCGCAACGGGGTTGGGGTCCAGGAAGATGTGACGGTGGTCGAACGCGGCCACCAGCCGGATGTGCTCGGACAGGAGCATGCCGTTGCCGAACACGTCGCCGCTCATGTCGCCGACGCCAACCACCGTGAAGTCCGTGGTCTGGATGTTCACGCCGATCTCGCGGAAGTGCCGCTTGACCGACTCCCAGGCTCCACGCGCGGTGATGCCCATGACCTTGTGGTCGTAGCCGGCTGAGCCGCCAGAGGCGAACGCGTCGTCGAGCCAGTACCCATAGGACTTGGAGACGCCGTTGGCGATGTCCGAGAAGGTTGCGGTGCCCTTGTCCGCGGCGACGACCAGATAGGGGTCGTCGCCGTCGTGACGCACGACCGACGGTGGCGCCACCAGCTCGGTGCCGACCCGGTTGTCGGTGAGGTCGAGCAGGCCCGAGATGAACAGCTTGTAGGACGCGATGCCCTCGGCCAGCCAGGCCTCACGCTCGAACGCCGGGTCGGGCAGCGCCTTGGCGAAGAACCCGCCCTTGGAGCCGGTCGGCACGATGACCGCGTTCTTGACCATCTGCGCCTTGACCAGGCCGAGGACCTCGGTGCGGAAGTCCTCGCGCCGGTCGCTCCAGCGGATGCCTCCGCGGG
>JBDTOA010000022.1:0-15395 GCA_039933475.1 Dermatophilaceae bacterium | reverse complement strand
CACGCCTGTGAACACGCCTAGGAACACGGCAGCCCCCGCACACCTCCGGGTCCTCGCGCAGGCACGCTTCGAGACCGGCAACCTCATGCGCAACGGTGAGCAGCTCCTGGTCGCCATCATCCTGCCGGCCATGGCCCTGGTAGGCCTTGCGCTCAGCCAGTCCCCCTCGCTGGGCCCGGGGCGACGCATCGACCTGGCCGTCCCGGGTGTGCTCGCTCTGGCCGTGATCTCCACGGCCTTCACCGGCCAGGCGATCTCCACCGGCTTCGATCGCAGGTATGGCGTGCTTCGCCTGCTTGGCGTGAGCCCGCTCGGTCGCAGCGGACTGCTGCTCGCCAAAGCCTTGGCAGTGTTGATGATCGAGCTCCTTCAGTTCGTCGTGATCGGCGGACTGGGCCTGGCCCTCGGCTGGCACCCCCGTTGGATCGGTCTGCCGGCGGCAGCACTGGTCGCGCTGCTCGGCACCTGGACCTTTGTCGCGCTCGCCCTGCTGCTGGCCGGCACCCTGCGGGCCGAAGGAGTGCTGGCGCTGGCCAACCTGATCTGGATCGCGCTCCTCGGCCTGGGCGGAGTCATCATCCCCCGTACCCAGATGCCGACCGGCCTCTCCCACCTTGCCGCCATCCTTCCCTCCGGCGCGCTGGGAGACGGGCTCCGGGAGGCCTTCATCCACGGGCGAGCGGCCGCACTGCCGCTCCTCGTGCTTTTCGTATGGGGCGCTGTGGCAACGGTGCTGGCATCGCGAACCTTCCGCTGGAGCGACTAGCCTGCCGCCATGAGCGACCGGAGCTGTGACCGGACTAGTGACCCGATTTGTGAGCGAGCGAGGCCATGAGGGACGTCTGGATCGTTGACGCTGTGCGGACCCCCATCGGCCGTTACGCCGGCGCCCTGGCAGGCGTTCGACCCGATGATCTCGCCGCGACTGTCGTCCGGAAGCTGGTGGCGCGTCATACCGGAAACGGCTTTGACCCCAACGCAATCGACGATGTCCTGCTCGGGAACGCCAACGGCGCAGGCGAGGACAACCGCAATGTCGCACGGATGGCCGTCCTGCTTGCGGGGCTCCCCACCTCCGTGACCGGGGCGAGCGTGAACCGGCTCTGCGGGTCGGGCATGGAAGCCACGATCCAGGGCTCGCGGGCGATCGCGGCGGGCGATGCGCACCTCATCGTTGCCGGCGGGGTCGAGTCGATGAGCCGTGCGCCATGGGTCCTGCCCAAGCCCGCCGTGCCGTACCCCAGGGGGCACGAGACGTTGCACTCCACGACTCTTGGCTGGCGGATGGTCAACCCGGCGATGCCCGCCCGGTGGACGATCTCCCTCGGTGAGGGCGCCGAGATCCTGGCCGACCAGTTCTCGATCAGCCGCGAGGAGCAGGACGCCTTTGCCCTCGCCTCCCACCACAAGGCTGCCGCTGCCTGGGACAAGGGGGCGTACGACGACGAGGTCGTGCTCGTGGATGGCACCGACCTGAGGCGGGACGAGTGCATCCGCGCAGACGCCTCGCCGGAGGGCCTGAGCCAGCTCAAGCCGGTCTTTCGACCCGACGGCACGGTCACCGCAGGCAACGCGTCGCCGCTGAACGACGGCGCAGCCGCGATGTTCCTGGCCGATGACGCCGGACTCGCCTCGCTCGGTGGCCCGGATCCACTGGCCCGAGTGGTGGCCCGGGCAGCCTCCGGCGTCGACCCACAGGTCTTCGGCATCGGTCCTGTCGAAGCAGCGGGCCGCGCCCTTTCGCGCGCCGGGATCGGCTGGGGCGACCTGGACGTCGTGGAGCTCAACGAGGCCTTCGCCTCGCAGTCACTGGCCTGCCTGAGGTCATGGCCCGAGCTCGACCCGTCGATCGTCAACGTCAACGGGGGTGCGATCGCCCTGGGCCACCCGTTGGGTTGCAGCGGTGCCCGCATCATCGGGTCGCTTGCGCATGAGCTGCATCGACGCGGTGGCGGCTGGGGTCTCGCCGCCATCTGCATCGGCGTGGGTCAGGGCCTCGCCGTCGTCCTCAAGGCGTGACCAGCACCAGCCCCCGGGCGCGCGCCCGATGAGCACGACATCCTCCCTCGGGTCATCTAGCCTCGGGTCGTGCCCTCCGCCGGAACGACAAGCCCATGGTTGCGCCGCATCCTCCTGGTGAACCTCATCCTCGAGATCGGCATCGTCGTCACCGGGGGGCTGGTGCGGCTCACCGGTTCGGGCCTCGGCTGCCCGACGTGGCCCCAGTGCGTCCCGGGCTCGTTCACGCCGGTGCCCCACCAGGCGCAGGGGTTCCACAAGATCATCGAGTTCGGCAACCGCTCCCTGACCGGAGTTGTCTTTGCCTCTGCGCTGGTGGTGATCGTGGCGGTCTGGCGCTGGGCGCCAGGTCGTCGCGGCTGGGCGCCCGGCCGGCCCGCTCTTCTCCGGGTCGCGGTCCTGCCACTGGTCGGGGTCATGCTGCAGGCAGTCCTGGGCGGCATCAGCGTCCTGACCGGTCTTAACCCCGCGATCGTGTCTGCACACTTCCTTGCCTCGATGGTCCTGGTATCACTGTCTGCCTACCTGCTGTATCGCGTGAGCGAGGGTGACGAGGCCCCAGTGCCCTTGGCGCGAGGCGAGATCCGGACACTGGCGCGGATCACGGCTGTCCTCGGGGGGTTCATCCTCGTCCTCGGCACTGTGGTCACCGGGTCGGGCCCGCACTCCGGCGACGCCAGCACGCCACGCTTCGGCTTCGACCCTCGGACGATTGCCTGGTTGCACGCGGACGCGGTCATGCTGTTCATCGGACTGGTGGTGGCCGTGCTCCTGGCGGTGCACCTGACGACATCCGACCCCCGACCCCGGCAGGTGTGGCGCGCTGTCCTCATCGTCACGCTGCTGCAGGGCCTGGTGGGTTACACGCAGTACCTCACCGGCCTGCCCGAAGCGCTCGTCCTGGTCCACATGCTGGGTGCCTCCGCACTGGCAGTGGCGCTGACCTACGGCGTGCTGAGCCTGCGCGGTCGTGGAGCGCGCCCCATCACTGAGCCGGCCCCGTCGCTGAGCCTGCGTCGCCGCTGACCCTGCGTCGTCGCTGAGCCTGGCCGCAGGCGCGAACGAGGTGCCGGGGCCAGTGCGACCCGCCCTTGGCGACGATAGGCTCGACCCGTCTTGATCAATGCTGGTGCAGGGCCGGGGCGGTTGGCGTGAGATCCCTGCGTGCGCCATACCTGCCCGGCGCCTCTGCCTGGCGTCGCAAGAAGGAGTCGAGTAGTCCGTGACCGACGAAACCACCACCACAGCTGAAGAGGGCGCTATGAAGAGGAGCCGCGACACGTCGCTGGCCGCTCCGGTCGCCACCCGCGCCGGATGGACCGACCTGGACGTACGAGCCGTCGACACCGTGCGACTGCTCGCGGCCGACGCCGTCCAGAAGGTGGGCAACGGCCACCCGGGCACCGCCATGAGCCTGGCCCCACTGGCCTATCTGCTCTACCAGAACGTCATGCGGCACGACCCAGCAGATCCGCTGTGGCTGGGACGCGACCGGTTCGTCCTGTCCTGCGGCCACTCGAGCCTGACCCAGTACGTCCAGCTGTACCTCTCCGGCTACGGCCTCGAGCTCGACGACCTGAAGTCCCTGCGCACGTGGGGGTCCCTCACCCCCGGGCACCCCGAGGTCCACCACACCAAGGGCGTCGAGATCACGACGGGGCCACTGGGCTCGGGTCTCGCCTCCGCAGTAGGCATGGCCATCGCGCAACGGCGTCAGCGCGGCCTTTTCGACCCCGACGCCGCGCCCGGCCAGAGCCCGTTCGACCACCACATCTACGTGATCGCCTCCGACGGCGACATCATGGAGGGCGTCTCGCACGAGGCCAGCGCCCTTGCGGGGCATCAGGAGCTGGGCAACCTCACCCTGATCTACGACGAGAACCACATCTCCATCGAGGACGACACGGACATCTCGTTCTCCGAGGACGTGGGCAAGCGTTATGAGGCCTACGGATGGCACGTCGTCACGGTCGACTGGCGACGCAGCTGGAGCGAGGGAGGTTCCAACACCTATGTCGAGGACGTTGACGCCCTGCTCGCGGCAATCGAGAGCGGTGAGGAGCACGCCGACAAACCGACTCTGGTGATCCTCAAGACCGTGATCGCCTGGCCGGCCCCGACCAAGCAGAACAGCGGAAAGTCGCACGGCTCGGCCCTGGGCGACGAGGAGATCGCCGCCACCAAGACCCTGCTCGGCTTCGACCCGGCGCAGACCTTCGAGGTCTCGGACGAGGTCCTGACCCACACCCGTGAGGTGATGGCCCGAGGCAGGGCCGCGCACGCCGGATGGGACAAGGGGTATGCCGACTGGCGCGCCTCCCACACCGAGGGCGCCACCCTCCTGGACCGCCTGGTCGGACAGGAGCTTCCGCCAGACTTCGCCGCTGCCTTCCCGACGTTCGCCGCTGACCCCAAGGGCATCGCCACCCGCGCGGCATCCGGCAAGGTCCTGACAGCCTTGTCCGAGGTCATGCCCGAGCTCTGGGGTGGCTCTGCAGACCTGGCCGACTCCAACAACACCACGATGGAAGGCGCCTCGAGCTTCATCCCCGCGGGCAAGCAGACGCAGGAGTGGAAAGGCGGGCCATACGGCCGGACCCTCCACTTCGGCATCCGCGAGTTCGGCATGGGCTGCATCCTCAACGGCATCACCCTCGAGGGACTCACCCGCACCTACGGTGGCACCTTCCTGGTCTTCTCGGACTACATGCGCCCGGCGGTTCGCCTCGCCGCGATCCAGCACCTGCCGGTGACCTTCGTCTGGACCCACGACTCGATCGGTCTGGGTGAGGACGGGCTGACCCACCAGCCGATCGAGCACCTGGCCTCTCTTCGCGCCATACCCGGTCTGGACGTCGTGCGACCCGGAGACGCCAACGAGACCGCGGTCGCCTGGCGCACCATCCTGGAGCACAAGAACAACCCGGCGGCTCTGGCCCTGTCGCGACAGGCGATGCCGACCCTGGACCGCGAGACCTTCGCTTCGGCCGAGGGCACAGCCAGGGGTGCCTACGTGCTCGCCGAGGGCTCGGCGCCCACCGGACCGGCCGTGATCCTCATCGCGACCGGCTCGGAGGTCAGCCTCGCTGTCGCGGCTCGTGAAACCCTTGAGTCCCAAGGTGTCTCGACGCGGATCGTGTCGATGCCCTGCCGCGAGTGGTTCGACGACCAGGACCAGAGCTACCGCGACGAGGTTCTGCCCCCGAACGTCAGGGCCCGCGTGAGCGTCGAGGCTGGCGTCCCGATGGGTTGGCGCGAGGTTGTCGGTGACGCCGGCCGCATCATCGGCATCAACCACTACGGAGCATCTGCAGACGCCGCAACGCTGTTCCGTGAGTTCGGCTTCACACCTGCCGCGGTCGTGGCCGCGGCGCAGGAGTCAATCCAGGCCGCAGGAGGGCAGTGAGATGAGCGACGACAGGATGACCGATCGCGTCGACCACCTAAAGGAGCTGTCAGCAGTTGGCGTCTCGATCTGGCTCGACGACCTGAACCGTCCGCTGATCACCAGCGGCGGTCTCCAGGAGCTCATCGACACCAGCTCCGTCGTCGGCGTGACCACCAACCCCTCGATCTTCGCCGCAGCTCTCTCCCAGGGCGACGCCTATGACGACCAGATCAAGACCCTCGCGGCCGAGGGCAGGACCGTCGACGAGTCAGTGTTCGCGCTCACAACCCAGGACGTCCGCAACGCCTGCGACATCATGCTTCCCGTCTATGGGGCCACCGACGGCCAGGACGGCCGGGTCTCCATCGAGGTAGAGCCCGACCTGGCCCACGACACGGACGCAACCGTCGAACAGGCCCGCCAGCTGCGTGCCGCCGTGGACCGGCCCAACGCGTACATCAAGATCCCGGCCACGGTTGAAGGGCTGCCGGCCATCTCGCAGACCCTGGCTGAAGGCATCAGCGTCAACGTGACGCTCATCTTCTCCATCGACCGCTACCGCGGGGTCATGAACGCCTTCCTTACCGGGCTGGAGCAGGCCCGAGAGGGCGGCAAGGATCTCTCGTCGATCCATTCAGTCGCCTCCTTCTTCGTCAGCAGGGTCGACACCGAGGTCGACAAACGCCTCGACGCCCTGGGCACCGACGAGGCTCTGGCCCTCAAAGGAAAGGCCGGGGTGGCTAACGCCCGGCTCGCCTACCAGGCCTACGAGGAGGTCTTCTCGACGCCCCGCTGGGCAAATCTGGAAGCCGAGGGCGCACACAGGCAACGTCCCCTCTGGGCATCCACCGGTGTCAAGGACCCGGCCTACAAGGACACCATGTATGTCGTTGACCTCGCCGCGCCCAACACCGTCAACACGATGCCCACCAAGACGATGCTGGCCGTCGCCGACCACGGGGAGATCGCTGGCGACCAGGTGACCGGCCACTATGACGACGCCCGGAACGTCCTCGACTCGCTCGAGCGGCTGGGAGTGACCTATACCGAAGTCACGGCCCTTCTCGAGACCGAGGGTGTCGACAAGTTCGCGAAGTCCTGGGCCGAGCTCAAGTCGAGCGTCCAGGTCGAGCTCAACAAGGCGGCGACGTGACCAACGTTGCTCTCGGGGTCCTTGCCTTCGGACCAGCCGCCGATGCCGTAACGCGGCACGTTCCCCGACTGGTCAGTGACAGCTTCGCCAGCAGGCTCTTCGCGAAGGACGCCACGCTGTGGGGGCCAGAGGCCGAGCCCGAGTCCGCCATTCGCCTGTCGTGGGTCGGCCTGGGGCGGACCTCTCGACCGCTCATCGGTGAGGTGGCCGCTCTGCGCGACCACCTTGCTGAACAAGGCGTTGACCACGTCGTCCTCTGCGGGATGGGCGGGTCATCGCTTGCGCCGGAGGTCATCTGCGCCTCTGCGGGCGTCGAGCTGACAGTGCTGGACTCCTCCAACCCCGATCAGGTGCGGGCCGCCCTGGGCGACCGGCTCGACCGTGCTGTCGTGGTCGTGTCGAGCAAGTCCGGCTCAACCATCGAGACCGACTCCCAGCGGCGGGTCTACGAGGACGCATTCCGCCACGCCGGCATCGACCCGGTGCAGCGCATCGTCATCGTGACCGATCCGGGCAGCCCTCTGGACAAGGACGCTCGAGCAGCCGGGTACCGCGTCGTCAATGCCGACCCCGACGTCGGTGGCCGCTATTCCGCCCTTACCGCTTTCGGCCTCGTCCCCAGCGGCCTGGCCGGGGTCGACCTGGAGCAGCTTCTGGACGAGGCCGAGTCCGTGGCCGATCTCCTGGCCGATGACGACGAGGCCAACCCCGCCCTACGTCTCGGCGCCGCCATGGCCGGCACCGATCCTCTGCGCGACAAGCTCGTCCTGGTCGAGCAGGGTTCTGGCATGGGCGGATTCGCCGACTGGGCGGAGCAGCTGATCGCCGAAAGCACAGGCAAGCAGGGCACAGGAGTGCTGCCGGTCGTGGTGCACGGCGACCTTGACGAGCTGGACAACCCGGACAGCCTGGACAGCCCGGACCCTGAGGTGCGCTGGCCGGCCTCCGACGTCACCGTGGCCCGGCTGGTCGACGACGTCGCAGGCGAAGACCTGGCCGGTGATGAGTCAGCTTCCGAAGAGAGCAGCCCCGCCGCGCCGGTCAATGACCCATCGCGTTCTGAGGTCCACATCAGCGGTTCCCTCGGCGCACAGCTGCTGCTCTGGGAGGTCGCTACGGCCGCTGCCGGCCGCATCCTGGGCATCAACCCCTTCGACCAACCTGATGTCGAGAGCGCCAAGAAGGCGGCCCGGGCACTCCTGGACGCCACGGAAGCCGCGCCGGACCCAGTCGCATTCACCGAAGGCGCCATCGAGGTGCGTGCCCTCGGCGGCGACTGGCTGGGAGACGCCAAAACCGTTGCCGGCGCGCTGGACTCGCTGTTCGCACAGCTCGACCAGCAGCATGGATATGTCGCCGTCATGGCCTATCTCGACCGACTGGCGGATGCGTCTCTCGCCGGAGCTCGAAGGACCATCGCCATCAAGACCGAGCGACCCACCACGTTCGGCTGGGGGCCGCGGTTCCTCCACTCGACCGGCCAGTACCACAAGGGCGGCCCGGCCACCGGTGTGTACCTGCAGATCACGACCTCGCCGCACGAGGACCTGGCCATCCCGGGCCGGGAGTTCACCTTCGGCGGCTTCATCGCGGCCCAGGCAAGGGGCGATGCCCAGGTTCTCGCCGACCACGGTCGCCCCGTCCTTCGGTTGCATCTGAGTGACCACGACACCGGCCTTGCCGAGCTCGCCACGGCACTCGGTCTCACCGCCCCTACCTCCTCGGAGGATCGACCCAGATGAGCCCCGCCAAGGTTGCCCCCGGCCAGAACCCGCTCCGCGATCGCCATGACAAACGGCTTCCACGTATCGCGGGTCCCTGCAGCCTCGTGCTGTTCGGGGTCACCGGAGACCTCGCGCGCAAGAAGGTCCTGCCCGCCATCTACGACCTGGCTAACCGCGGGCTCCTACCTCCAGGCTTCAGCCTGGTCGGGTTTGCGCGCCGCGACTGGGCCGACGAAGACTTCGGCAACGTCGTCCACGAGGCCGTGCGAGCCCACGCCCGTACGCCCTTCAGGGAGGACGTGTGGAAGAACCTGGCAGAGGGATTCCGTTTCGTACAGGGCACATTCGATGACCCGACCTCCTTCGACCTGTTGCGTGAGACTGTCCAGAACCTTGACCGGGAGCGTGGGACCGGTGGCAACCATGCCTTCTATCTCTCGATCCCGCCATCCTTCTTCGCCACTGTCTGCGAGCAGCTCGACCGCAGCGGCCTGAGCCGCGCCTCCGGGGACAGCTGGCGGCGGGTCGTCATCGAGAAGCCGTTCGGCCACGACCTCAAGAGCGCACGCGAGCTGAACTCGATCGTCCAGGCAGTCTTCCCGCCGGACTCGGTCTTCCGGATCGACCACTACCTCGGCAAGGAGACGGTTCAGAACCTCCTCGCGCTGCGTTTCGCGAACGAGATGTTCGAGCCGGTCTGGAACGCCAACTACGTCGACCATGTCCAGATCACGATGGCTGAGGACATCGGCATCGCGGGCAGGGCCGGCTACTACGACGGTATCGGCGCCGCGCGCGACGTCATCCAGAACCACCTTTTGCAGCTCCTGGCCCTCACGGCGATGGAGGAGCCTGTCTCCTTCCTGGCCCACGACCTGCGGGCGGAGAAGGAGAAGGCACTGTCGGCCGTCCGGGTTCCCAAGGACATGGCCAGGTCCACCGCCCGCGGGCAGTATGCGCAGGGCTGGCAGGGCGGCGAGCAGGTCATCGGCTATCTCGAGGAAGATGGCATCCCCAACAGCTCCACCACCGAGACCTTCGCCGCGGTGAAGCTGGAGATCGACACCCGACGCTGGGCCGGGGTTCCGTTCTACCTGCGGACCGGCAAGCGCCTTGGCAAGCGCGTGACCGAGATCGCGGTGGTCTTCAAGCGCGCGCCGCACCTGCCTTTCGACCAGACAGCGACCGAAGAGCTGGGCCAGAACGCGATCGTCATCCGCGTCCAGCCGGACGAGGGCATCACGATGCGCTTTGGTTCCAAGGTGCCTGGCACAGCCATGGAGGTCCGCGACGTCACGATGGACTTCGGATACGGCAAGTCGTTCACCGAGTCGAGTCCCGAAGCCTATGAGCGACTTATCCTCGACGTCCTGCTGGGAGACCCGCCACTGTTCCCGCGCCACCAGGAGGTGGAGCTGGCCTGGTCGATCCTCGACCCCCTCGAGACCTTCTGGTCAAAGCAAGGACGACCCGACCCGTACGCCTCAGGAGGCTGGGGCCCGGACAGCGCCGATGACCTGATGCGCCGCGACGGACGCACCTGGAGGAAGCCATGATCGTCGACCTGCCGAGCACCACCACCGCCGCAGTCAGCAAGAAGATGGTCGAGCTGCGCAACGACGTCGGCGCCATGACCCTCGGTCGGGTGCTCACCCTGGTCATCGTCGTGAACGAGGCGGAGGCCGACGAGGCGATCGAGGCCGCGAACGACGCGAGCCATCAACATCCCTGTCGCATCATCGCCGTGGTGCAGGGCAGCAAGCGTGGCGTCAACCGGCTCGATGCCCAGATCCGGGTGGGCGGTGATGCTGGGGCGAGCGAGGTGATAGTCCTGCGGCTGCACGGCCCGCTGTCCGGACACGGCGACAGCGTGGTGCTTCCCATGCTGCTTCCCGACTCCCCCGTGGTCGCATGGTGGCCCAAGGACGCTCCCGAGGATGTCTACGCATCGGCGATCGGTCAGATGGCGCAGCGAAGGATCACCGACGCCGCCGAGGCGCGCAGTCCGCGAGTCGAGCTCAAGCGACGCGCGGACAGCTACCAGCCCGGGGACACCGATCTGGCCTGGACCCGCATCACCTTGTGGCGCGGCCTGCTGGCCGCGGCGCTCGACCAGCCGCCGTACGAGCCGGTCGTCAAGGCAACGGTCAACGGCGCAAGCAACTCGCCCTCCACAGACCTGTTGGCAGCATGGCTCGCGCAGACGCTGAAATGTCCGGTTGCCCGCGCTCGCACCCGCGCTGGCTCCGGCATGGTGAGCGTTCGGCTGGAGCGCCGCACGGACAAGATCGACTTCACCCGCCCTGACGGCTCGGTTGCCACGCTGACCCAGACCGGCCAGCCGGTGCGAAGGATCAGCCTGAGCCGCCGGCCGCTCGCCGACTGCCTTGCCGAAGAGCTGCGCCGGCTGGACCCCGACGAGACCTACGGCGAAACCTTGACCAAAGGTCTGGCGAAGATCGATCCCCGACAGGCAAAGACGCCATCATGAGCCGCGGGCCGGTGGTGGTCATCCATCGCGACAAGCAGTTCCTGGCGGATGCGGCCGCCGCTCGCCTGGTCACTGCCATCGTCGAGGCCCAGTCCTCCAGGGGACAGGCCGACGTCGTCCTCACCGGAGGGGGCATGGGTTCGGCGATCCTGGTCTCGCTGGGTCAGAACCCGGCCAGGGACTCGATCGACTGGCCAAGACTCAACGTCTGGTGGGGTGACGAGCGCTTCCTGCCCAGCGGCGACCCTGAACGCAACGAGACGCAGTCTCGTGCCTCGCTGCTGGATGCCGTCCCTCTCGATCCTGCGCGCGTTCATGCCATGCCGGCGTCAGACGGCCCTGCCGGGTCTGACGTCGACGCGGCAGCCGCCCGCTATGCCAAGGAGCTGGCTGCTGCCGCGCCGAGCGGACAGCAGGTGCCCGAGTTCGACGTCCTGCTGCTGGGCCTTGGCCCGGACGCACATGTGGCATCCCTGTTCCCAGAACACCCCGCCCTGCATGAGCGTGAGGCATCGGTGATCGGGGTTCGCGGCGCACCCAAACCGCCACCCACCAGGGTGTCCATGACGTTCCCGAGCCTGTGCGCTGCACGCGACGTCTGGTTCCTGGTCTCGGGTGCGGGCAAGGCCGGCGCGGTCGGGATGGCGCTGTCGGGGGCCGGCCCGCTCCAGGCGCCGGCAGCCGGGGTCATGGGCCGGCGTTCCACGACCTGGCTTGTCGACCGGGACGCGGCGGCCCATGTGCCCAAGGCCCTGATCAGGCTGGCCAGCCCCTGACCGGCAGGCCCGCGCGCGCTGGCATCGCGGTATCGCCGATGCCACGAACGAAGGTCCCATAGGTGATACCCGGCTGCCACCCGGGCCAGCCCAGGGCGGTCGGTCTAGCGGATCAGCCCTCGGTCGCGCAGGGTCTTGAGCGCCTCGTCGAGGATCGCCTGACCATCAGTTTCGCTACGCCGTTCTTTCACATAGGCCAGGTGGGTCTTGTAGGGCTCGACCCGGCTGGCGGCCGGAGGGTTGCTCTCGTCCTGACCGGCGGGAAGGCCACAGCGCGGACAGTCCCAGGTCTCAGGGACGGCCAGGCCAGGCTCCTGGGCAAAGCTGGGACGCGTCTGGTGACCATTGGTGCACCAGTAGGAGATGTGCACGCGGGGCGCTGCATCGCCACGCTCGGCCTCGCCCATGGGGCCGGCGCCGACCCGGCTACCCCGGATCGCGTTGCCACTTGCCACGATTTTGCTCCTTGCCGTTCAGTGTCAGCCCGGCGACGCAGACGGGCACGGGACTAGCTGGAGAAGCGCTCGATGAGCCCAAGACCGATAATGGTGGCACCCCACACCAGACCCAGCGCGACGGTGAACCGGTCGAGGTTGCGCTCGGCGACCGAGGACCCGCTCATCGTTGTGGACATGCCGCCTCCGAACATGTCGGAGAGCCCACCGCCCTTGCCCTTGTGCAAGAGCACCAGCAAGGTCAGCAACAGCCCACTCAGTACGAGGACCACGTTGAGCCCGATCTTCACGGCATTCACGAAAGTTAGACCCAATCTCGTTCGGCGTCAGTCCGGTCGCACCTAGCACGGCCAAGGACAAACACTACCTGACTGCGCTCGTCCGCTTGCCGCGACATACGGCCGATGCCCCCGGCGGGGCTGTAACACCGGGTGACACCGGGTGACACTGGGCGGCACTGGGCGACACCAGGCGCAGGCGCCCCTAGCTCGCGCCGATGTGATCCCGGTATCGACAGATCGACACGAACTCCTCCGCCACGATCGAGGCACCGCCGACCAGCGCTCCGTCAACATCGGTCTGGGCCATGATCTCGGCCACGTTGGCTGCCTTGACCGAACCGCCGTAGAGGATCCGGATGCCGTCGGCCGTGTCGCCGGTGTAGAGCTCGGCCACCCTCGTGCGGATCGCCGCGCAGACCTCCTGGGCGTCCGCCGGGGTCGCCACCTCACCGGTTCCAATGGCCCAGATCGGCTCGTACGCGATGACGATGGAGCGCGCCTGCGCAGTGGTGATGCCATCAAGGGCGGCATCGATCTGCGACAGGACGTGCTGGACCTGACCACCCTCCTTGCGTACGTCGAGGCCTTCGCCGCAGCACAGGATGGGGGTCAGCCCGTGCCTGTAGGCCGCCTTCACCTTTGCGGCCACAACGGCGTCATCCTCGGCGTGGAGCTGGCGACGCTCGCTGTGGCCGACCAGGACGTAGGCGCAGCCGAGCTTGGCCAGGAAGGCCCCCGAGATCTCGCCTGTGTACGCGCCGGTGTCGTGCACCGACAGATCCTGCGCCCCGTGCCTGAGCAACAGCTTGTCGCCCTCGATCAGGGTCTGGACGCTGCGCAGGTCGGTGAACGGGACCAGCACGGCGACCTCGACCGCGCCATAGTCGTGCTTGGCATCGCGAAGGGTCCAGTCAAGCTTCTGGACGAGGTGGGTGCCCTGGAGATGGTCCAGGTTCATCTTCCAGTTGCCGGCCATGAGAGGTGTGCGGTTGGACAAGGTCGTTCCCCTGCCCGTGGTTTCTGCCATTGGTTCAGCCCTCCAGGACTGTGAGACCGGGGAGCGCCTTGCCCTCGAGATACTCGAGGCTGGCGCCGCCACCGGTGGATATGTGTCCGAACTGGTCGTCGGTGAAACCGAGCTGACGCACGGCAGCCGCGGAGTCGCCGCCACCGATCACCGTCAGGGCACCACCTCGGGTTGCCGACGCCACCGCCTCTGCGACGGCCCTGGTTCCCTCGGCGAACGGCGCCATCTCGAAGACACCCACCGGGCCGTTCCAGAAGACGGTGCGTGCGTCGGCCAGCTTGGCGGCGAAGGTCTCCCGGGTAACGGGGCCGATGTCCATGCCTTCCATGTCGGGCGGGATCTGACCGACCTCCACGATGGCGGAGGTCGCGTCCGCCGAGAAGCCGGTCGCCACCACGAGGTCGGTCGGCAGCACGATCTCCACACCGAGCTTCTGTGCGGTCTCGAGGTATCCCTTGACCGCTTCCAGCCGGTCCGAGTCCAGGATGCTGGTGCCGACCTCGTGCCCCTGAGCGGCCAGGAAGGTGTAGCACATCCCGCCGCCGATGAGCAGTCGGTCCGCGCTCTTGAGCAGGCTGTCGATCACGCCCAGCTTGTCGGCGACCTTTGCCCCGCCGAGCACGACCACGAACGGGCGTTCGGGATCTTTCACCAGACGCTCGAGCACCTCGACCTCTGCCCTGACCAGCAGGCCGGCGGCGTGCGGCAGTCGCTGCGCGACGTCATACACGCTTGCCTGCTTGCGGTGGACGACGCCGAACCCATCGCTGACGAAGACGTCTGCCAGCGAGGCAAGCTGGTCAGCGAACGCACCCCGCTCGCCGTCGTCCTTGGAGGTCTCGCCAGGGTTGAACCGCAGGTTCTCCAACAGCGCAACCTGCCCGTCGCCCAGCTCGGCGACAACGGACCGGGCCGAGTCGCCCACCGTGTCGGTGGCGAACGTGACAGGAGCACCGAGCAGCTGCCGGAGCCGCTCGGCCACCGGCGCGAGGGAGAACCTGGCCTCGGGAGTCCCCTTGGGCCGGCCGAGGTGGGCGCACACGACCACGCGCGCACCCGCCGCGGACAGCGCCTTGATGGTGGGCACGGACGCACGCACCCGGCCGTCATCGGTGATGGTCCCGTTGCCGTCGAGATCGAGCGGGACGTTGAGGTCGCTGCGAACCAGGACTCGTTTCCCGCGAAGGTCACCGGCCCTGATCAGGTCGTCTGCCGTCTTCATGGTGTGCTCAGAGGGTCTTGCCGACGTAGGTGATCAGGTCGACGAGGCGGCAGGAGTAGCCCCACTCGTTGTCGTACCAGCCGACGACCTTGGCCATGTTGCCGTTGACGTAGGTGAGACCGGAGTCGAAGATGCACGACGCCGGGTCGGTGACGATGTCGGTCGAGACGATCGGGTCCTCGGTGTAGGACAGGATCCCCTTCAACGGACCCTCCGAGGCTGCCTTGATCGCGGCGTTGATCTCTTCCTTGGTGGCCGCGGTCTTCAGCTGGACGGTCAGGTCGGTGGCAGAGCCGGTGGGCAGGGGGACGCGCATGGCGTAGCCGTCCAGCTTGCCCTTGAGCTGGGGCATGACAAGGGCGATCGCCTTGGCCGCACCGGTGGTGGTCGGGATCATGTTGAGGGCAGCGGCGCGAGCGCGTCGCAGGTCCTTGTGCGGGTAGTCGAGGACGTTCTGGTCGTTGGTGTAGGCGTGGATGGTCGTCATCAGACCGCGCTCGATCCCGAACGCGTCATCGATGACCTTGGCCATCGGCGCAAGGCAGTTCGTGGTGCAGGACGCGTTGGAGATGATGTTGTGCGTCGCCGGGTCGTAGTCCTCGTGGTTGACGCCCATGACGACGGTGAAGTCCTCGCCCTTCGCCGGCGCAGAGATGATGACCTTCTTGGCGCCTGCGGTCAGGTGCTTGCCGGCGCTGGCCGCGTCGGTGAAGAAGCCGGTCGACTCGATGACGACGTCGGCGCCAACCTTGGCCCAGGGCAGGTCAGCGGGGTCACGCTCTGCGAATACAGGGAAGCTCCCCGTGCCGACAACGTTGATCTCGCCATCGCCAGCGATGACGTCCTTGCCCAGCCGACC
>JBDTOA010000021.1:0-15802 GCA_039933475.1 Dermatophilaceae bacterium | reverse complement strand
CTCGCGTGATGGTCCGCGGCTGAAAGCAGAATTGCCCAAACCCCCACAACCTGTCTCACGATGGTCAACACTTCAGTCGTGGGCGATCTCGGAACGGTATGGGCGGTCGCCGCGCAGTTCGTCCTTGCCGGCTTCATGGGGGCACTCTGGTTTCAGCACCTGGCGTTCTGGCGTGCCGATCGTGGCACCGGCGGACCGTTCTGGCTGATGCTCTGGTCTGCGGCACTCACGATGCTCTTCTTCGTCAATGCCCTCCTCGCCATACTTCCGACCGGCACGGGCACAGCGACCATCCATTTCATTCGAGCACAGATCCTTCAGTCGACCGTCCTGCTGGCGCTGCCAGTCGTCAAGTCGTTCACACAAGGGCGCCAAGTTCGATGGTGGGTCGCCGTCGCCGGCGCGCTGTTTGTCGGGCGCGCTGTCCTCTGGCTGACCACAGACCTGATCTGGGTCCACGGCACGACCAGTGGCCTGTCCCAGAACGGGCGCCACCTCGGAACAACCTTCCTCGCACCCCTCATCGTGGTCGCCTTGTATGTCGCCACCTCGACGAACCGAATGCCGGCGAACCGCGCCCGGCTGGGGCTGAAGCTGGCCTCGGCTTTCACCCTCGCGGGGCTGTTCTCCGCCTCCCTGGTCACGCCCGGTCCCGGAGCGGAGCTATTGAAGGGTGCCTGGGCTCTTCCGCTCGTGGCAGCACTACACCTGATGGGTCAGCAACGCCTTCGATCTGCCAACCAGCGCGCTGAGCGCCAGCGGCAGATGCGCGACGCGCTCACCGAGATCCGATATGCCGCGTGGTTGACCACCGACCCTGCAGAGATCCTCCAGCTTGCTCAAGAGACCGCTCGCGAGCAGGTAGGGGACGAGACCCTCATCGTGTCAATGGGTCCTGGTGCTCGCGGGCAGTTCTCCGCGACCGTCGAATCCACCACGCAGAGCCCAAGGGACGACGCCGCCGAAGGGTTCCTCGAGGACCTCAGCGCCGTCGTGTCCGTGGCCGCCGAGCGGCTGCGCCTTGCCGACAACTTGCGCGAAGAGGCCCTCACCGACTATCTCACCCGGTTGCCGAACCGCAAGGCGCTCGAGCTGCACCTGAAGCTGGCGCTTGTCCGAGCGGAACGGCTGGGCTCGCGCCTGGCCGTCTTGTACTGCGACGTAGACGAGTTCAAGCGGGAGAACGACCAGCACGGGCATGCTTGGGGCGATGAGCTCTTGCGTCGGATTGGTGGTCATTTGGGAGAGAGCCTGAGGAAGGGCACCTTCGTGGCGCGTGTGGGCGGCGACGAGTTCGTCGTCGTGATCGAGGACGCGGGCTCGCGCGAAGATCTGGTAGGGCTCGCCAACCGTATCCGCTCGGGCTTGAAGCTGACGGGGACCCTCAGGATCCCGCCGCTGCTGTCCGTAGGGGTAGCAGTCTGGGATCCACAGGAGGGCACCGAAGCGGGTCTGCTTCTTCACGAAGCGGATGCAGCGATGTTCGAAGGCAAACGCAGCGCAGGTGGCGTCGTCATGTTCGACGAGGCGTTGCGTGCCCAGATGGCCGCGGAGCAGAGTCTCGGGCGTGAGATCGATGCCGCCCTGCGGGACGAGGAGCTCGAGCTGCACTACCAGCCGATCGTTGACGCGAGAACACTTGAGATCGTCGGCCTGGAAGCGCTCATCCGCTGGCCGCAGGGCGACGGCATGCGGATGCCTGCGCAGTGGATTCCCTTCGCCGAGAAGACCGGTCAGATCGTCCCCATCGGTCGCTGGGTGGTCGTGGCAGCGCGCGCCGCGGCGACGCGCTTCCACCTGCCGGTGGCGGTCAACGTCGCAGCCCGACAGCTCGCCGAGCCCCAGTTCGTGGAACACCTGCGTGAGGACTGGGGCCAGGACGACTGGTCGCTGCTGACCCTCGAGATCACCGAGAGTGACCTGCTCGACGACCTCTCGCACGCAATCGAGTCCCTCACGGCGGTGCGCGCCCTGGGCGCCCGAATATCCATTGACGACTTCGGGACCGGTCACAGCTCCTTCGCGCGGCTGGCGAACCTGCCGGTCGACGTTCTGAAGATCGACAAGGCGTTCGTTCGAGACCTCGGCAGTCCCGGTGGTGTCGCCATCGTCCAGGCGATACACGCTCTAGCGGACGCCTACGGCCTCGACATCGTCGCCGAAGGCGTCGAACGGATCGAGCAGCTGGAGCTGCTTACCGACCTGGGCATACCCCATCTCCAGGGGTACCTGCTGGGACGACCGTCGCTCTGCCCGCCAGCTCACGTCGATCTGCCGGCCGCCAGCCCGGCCGGCAGGCGGCATGACCAAAGAGCCCGGCATCGTGACCAGGCAAGCGTGGCCCGCGACCTGGCAAGTGAGCAGCGAGACCGGGCGGCCGAGCAGCGTGACCGGGTTGCCGAGCTGGATGAGGCGTTGACCAACATGGAGAGCGTCGAGGTCGCTCTGCGGCGCGCCGCAGTGGCTCGCCTCGCAGCCGCCGCCGATCGGCGGTCGGCCGCACTCGACCGTCGGGCCGCGGCAAGTGAACGGGATCTGGCCGACGAGCTCACAGGGCCCTCGGATCGGACCACGTACTAAGGACCTCGTGCCGACACGAGAACGGCGCCGTCGCCGTCCCGTGAGACCGCGATGTCGCCACGTTGGTCGGTTCTGAACACTTGGGACCCCGCAGCTTGCAACAGCTTCAGGGTTCCCGGCGCAGGATGCCCGTAGGTGTTCCCGGCTCCGACACTGATCAGTGCCACCGGCGCCCGCAGGTCTTCGAGAAGGCTGGGATCCTGCAGCCGGGAGCCGTGGTGGGCGACCTTGAGGACGTCGTATCCGTCGGCCCCCACCTGTGCCGGGTCGTGCTGCAACGCCAGCAGAACCTGATGGGCCGCTGCTGTCTCGACGTCACCGAGCATCAGAACGCGGAGCCCGCCGATGTCCACGGACAGGACGATGCTGGCGTTGTTGGGGACCGACCCCTCATGGATCACCCGGGCAGGCCAGAGCACCTCGGCACGAACCAGGCCCCATCCAAGCTCGTCGCCGGGATAGAGCGCTTGCAACGGGATTCCGGCGGCGGCTGCCCAGCCTTGCACCTCACGCACCTGAAAGGGAGGGTCGGCCACGGGCGATGTCAAGATCTGACGAATGACGCGGCCGTGAAGAACGCCTGGTAGCCCGTCGACGTGGTCAGCGTGAAAGTGAGTCAGGACAACGGCATCCACCACAGCCACGTGGAGTCGGGTCAGGCAGCCATCGATCAGGGCAGGATCAGGCCCGACATCGACCACGACCGCGTGACCGGGGCCGCTGGCCAGCACCAGCCCATCGCCCTGGCCGACGTCACACGCCACAATTCGCCAGCCAGCCGCTGGCCACACGAGGTCGCCAGTCGGCCAGGTCGAGGCGAGGACCAGAAGCGCGAGGGCGACCACGACAAATGGGTGGGCGCTCATCGTGACGATCAGCCACGGTCCCATGAACAGCAGACCAATCGTCAAGAATGCCAGGAGGAAGGCGCCCGGCGCATCGTCCGGCCAGGGCAGCGTGCCCATAGGAACCGAAGCGCACGCGCGGGCGACCCAGGCGATGCCGAGAGTGGGCAGGGCGGCCAGCCACCCCAGCGTGATGGCGATTGGATGCGAGACGGGCGCGACCAGGGCCACGGACACTCCCAGCACCGTGGCAGGCGCGACAAGTGGGGCAGCTAGCAGGTTGGCGACGACTCCGATCACGCTGACCGACCCCTGGAGCAGAACCACCACGGGTGCACACATCGCCTGCGCCGCAACCGGTATGGCGATGGCGACGCCTAGTCCCTTGAGACGCGAAGGCAGGAACCGGGCGAACCACTGACCCCATGGCCTGGCGAAGAGCAGGAGGCCGAGGGTCGCAAGGGTGGACAACGCGAAGCCGAAGGATCTCGAGAGCCAGGGGTCGATGCACAGGAGGATCAGGATGGCGCCGGACAAAGCAGGGACACCCACGCGGCGTCGTGACACGCCTAGCCCCAACAGCCCGATGACACCCATGACGGCGGCTCGCAGCACACTGGGTTCGGGTCTTGCCAGGACAACGAAGCCGACCAGGACGACCAATGCCACCAGAGGACGCCAACGACGTCGCACGCCAACCAGTCGGCACAGCCCCATGGCTGCCGCGAGCACCACCGCGACGTTGCTACCGGAGACAGCCGAGAGGTGCGTCATGCCGGTGGTCAACATCGCGTCGGTGAGCGTCTTGGGAGTCCGGCTGGTATCGCCGATCACGAGACCTGGCAACAGCCCCCGAGCGTCGGCGGGAAGACCCGACACGGCCCCACGTAGCCCGGCGCGAACCCGCTCGGCGGCGTCGGCGATCAGACCCGGAGCACCTACAGACGTGGGAGCCACCGAAGGGTTGAAGACCGCGACCACGTCATCACCGGGACTCGCGACGTCGAACCGTCCGGTCGCACGGACCCTCTCCCGCCACCGAACGCGCGCCCAGGCCTTGTCGCCGAACACCATGACCGGAGTCGATGACTTCGACTGCTGACCCCTTCCGACAACCGAACGAACCGAGACCTTGACGATGACCAGCTCTACGGACCGGGCTCCCTTGGTCTGGACCACTCGGGGGTCAGAGAGAACCACAGCCTCGATCGTCGCGGAAGCCCGTTGTGCGGCCAGGCCGGGCACCAGACCGGCCTCACGGACACTGGACTGGGCCGCGGTCGAGAGCAGACACAGAGCAGTGCCCAAGAGCGTCAAGGCCGTGCCGGTGACCCAGGATCGTCGACTCCAGCGTGGATGCATGAGCAGCGCGCCTGCCCCTGCACAGCTTGCGGCGCACAGGGTGAGCAACATCGGTCGCAGCGAGAGCGTCGCGGCAACCGCGATCCAGGCGAGCAGAGCGGGGATGAGGAGTCGCGCGTCCATCCCCGGCCGGCCATCGGACTGTCGACCCGCTGGCCCGGCCACCACCTCAAACCCTGACCTTCGGCGCGATCTGCGCCATCAGCTTGTCCCCGATACCACTGACCTCGCCGAGCTCGTCGACCGAGGAAAATCGGCCGTGCTGGCCGCGCCAGTCCAGGATTCGCTGAGCGATGACGGGACCAATGCCCGGCAGCGAGTCCAGGGCGTTTGCGTCCGCCGTGTTGAGGTCGATGAGGCCACCGGCCGAGAGGCCGGGCGTTGGACCGATCCCCCCTCCCGCAGACCCTGCCAAGCCTGCGGCCGGGACGTTCTCCCCTGGTTTGGGCACCACGATCTGCTCACCGTCCACGAGTGGACGGGCCAGGTTGAGGTGGTTGAGGTCAGCGGAGGCCGACGGTCCGCCCGCCGCCTGAACTGCATCCAGAACTCGCGAACCCGCTGGAAGGCGGACCACCCCTGGACGACGAATCTGGCCTACGACGTGGACCAGGAGTATGGCGGCCGTGGCCGGCAGCCCGGCAGCGGCGCCCTTCGATGCGAAGGCGGCAGGGATGGTCCTGGTCACCAACCCAACCGGTGGCCCGTGGGCTGCGGGGGCTACCGGCCGTGGCTGGGCTGCCGAGCGGGCCCACGCCACGCGAACCCCGAGCAGCACAGCTGAGGTCGCCAGAACGACCAGGACCCCGAGCACTGCAAGGCGACCGGGCGTGGCGCGAATCCCGCGCAGAGCATTGGGCACCGTGAGGATGGCCGGCTTCGGCGGGGGGGTGCGCCGGTGGCGGCCGCTCTTCGGAGGGGTGAACCGAACCGGACTCTGCACATGCGACTCGGTGAGAACCTGACCCGGCGGAGGTGCTAAAGCCTCCGGTCGGATGAACGAGGCCCGCTGCGGGACCCAGCCCGCCGGCTCCGGCAACGCTGCCGGGGCAGTCACTACAGGCGGAATACCAAGGATTATGGCGAGTCGGTCGGGGTCGTGCGGTTCGAGGCGGCGGCGCGGCATACAGGCACGTTATGAGCCTCCGGCCGGGCGAGGCAGGGCAACGCAAGCGGTTGTGGACGGCGGGGCAACTCGTGCTACCGATGTGTACGAACGAGTCCTGGAGCAAGCCGGGCAACCTGCATCGAGCGGGCTGGTCGGTCCCTACTGGCGCGCGTGCGGCCTGGCCGGAACAACGTATGTCGCCGCGGCCGGCTTCACGGCAGGCCCGGCAACCTGGTCGGCCGTCGTCGTGGCGATCAGCTGCGGCTGCGTGGGCGAGCGCGAGATCTCGACACGAACTCCGAACATCATCGCGACGGTCACAACCAAGGTCAGAACGCCCGCTACCACCAGAAGACGCACGTGGGCACGCGCTCCCGCCAAGGCCCCCGGTGAGGTCAGGATCGAGGGGGCAGCCAGGATCGAGCTCTTTCGCGAACTCTGCCGGCGATGGCGGCCACTCGGCCCTTCCGGCGTGGTCGGAACCGCCTGTACGGCCTTTGAGCGCATTCGAACCGGCGATGACGGCGCCTGAACCGGCTTCGCGCTACGGCGGGTAGCACCGCTTGCCAGTGGTTCGCTCGGAGTCCCCGAGACTCGTTCATGGCGCCCGTGACCCCCGGCCGTGGTCGGCGGGGCCACGGAACGCTCCGAGCGGTTTTCCGTGCCTCGATGACGACCGGTGTCAGATGGCGATTCAGGCCCCAGGCTCCGTCGTGGAACCCACACCTTGGGTGGGGTCGAGCTGGGGAGGGGCGGGAGCACGGCAGGGGTGCCCAGGGCAGCGGCAATGCGCTCGGCCGAGAGGCGGCTCTTTGCTGGGCGCCTGTCCCTACGGCGTGACATAGCGGCGGACGCCGCTGACGTCCGACCCCGCTCGTGCCGCAATCCGTCAAGAATGCTCACGCCCACACCTCACTTTCTGAACTGGTGGCCATCAACCCGCGTTGCCTCCGTAAAGGAACGTACCCTTTGAGGTAAAGGCTTGGTAAGGCCCTGATCAATGCCTTGTCGGTTTGGGGTTCGAGATTGATCCGTTGAGGCACCCGGCAATCGGCCGAACAGCCGATGCCGTATTACTGCAATCTGTGATCTGGACCGACAAACGTCCATTCCCCGTTAAAAGCTCGCGCTCAAACCGAGCTGTGGGAAACCCAACGCCTGATATTGCCGTGGTGGCGAGCGATGACGAGCAAGGCGATGCCGACCCCCCACAACCTGCCCGCAGCGACCGGATCCGGCAACGGGGCCAACGCGGCGCAGAGCCCCAGCAGGGCCGCAGCCACGATCGAGGACCCTGCCACCGACCGGGTGACCCACAGAACCAGCGCGAAGACCAACGCCATCGCCATGGCGAACCAGGGGAAGACCGCCAGGACAGCGCCCATCGAGGTGGCCACTCCCTTGCCGCCCCGTCCGTGAAGAAACGGGGAGAGCACGTGCCCAAGGACGGTTGCCAGACCCACCGCGTATGCCGTGAAACGGTCACCAAGCCACAACGCCAGCAAAGTCGGGACCAGTCCCTTGAGGACATCGAGCGCACCCACGACAACGCCCCATCTCACCCCCAGCACGCGACCCACGTTCGTGGCCCCCGGGTTGCCCGAACCCTGGCGAAGGTCCCCGTGAAGAACGGAGGCAACGATGGTCGCCGGATTGACTGATCCGATGAGGAACCCGAACGCCATCGCCACGACAAGGACGATCCACGAGTCGGGCACGGTCATTCCTGGTCGGCGGAAAGCCGTGGCGAGACGGCGACTGCGATGGTGCCCGGTCCGACGTGAGCCCCCACCACCGCACCGAGCTCGACCAGCACCACCGATGATGTCGGCGCGACCCGGCTGTGCAGCCGTTCCACCAGATCGCTCGCACGGGCCAGCGAGTCAAGATGATGGACTGCTATGTCGGCCCCAGCCTCCCCCGCTGCGCCAGCAGCCTTCAGTGCCAGCTCCTCCAGCCGGCTCAGGGCTCGGGCTGACGTACGCACCTTCTCGATGGCCGCGATGTGCCCATCGGACAAAGCCAGGAGTGGCTTGATCGCGAGGGCTGATCCGAGCAGGGCAGAGGCAACGCCGATGCGCCCCCCACGGCGCAGATACTCGAGAGTATCGACATAGAAGATGACGGTGGCCGCACCGGCACGCGACCTTGCAACGGCCGCAACAGCTTTGGCGTCCTGACCTTGTCCGGCGGCGGCGGCCGCGGAGAGCACGGCGTAACCCATCGCCATACCCATCGATCGAGAGTCGACAACCTCCACGGGGATCGGCGACTGACTGGCGGCAAGGGCAGCCGACTCAACGGTCCCCGACATATCAGCGGAGATGTGCACGGACACGACGGCATCAGCACCCTGCGCTGCTGCCGCCTCGTAGACATCAAGGAACGCCTGTGGCGACGGGCGCGAGGTGCTCACCGGGGTGAACTTGCGCAGGGCAGCAGCGACCTGCGCCGTAGTGACGTCGACACCCTCGCTGAACTGTTTCCCACCCAGGATGACGTGCAGGGGCACTACCCGAATCCCTTGGCGCTCAACCAGCTCCACGGGCAGGTACGCCGTGGAGTCAGTGACAAGGGCAACATTCACCCCCGAAGGCTACCGGGCCTGTGGTGCCGCAGGCTCAGGCCGTGACGACGTTGACCAGGTTCGGCGCCCGGACGATGACCTTGCGGATGACCTTGCCCTCGAGCGACGACACGATCCGCTCGGATGCCAGGGCCAGGGCCTGCAGATCTTCCTCCCCTATGTCAGCTGCCACCTCGAGGCGGTCGCGAACCTTGCCCTGGACCTGAACGACGCACGTCACCGTGGAGTCAATGAGCAGCGCCGGGTCGGCCGTGGGGAAGTCTACGAAGGTCAACGACCCAGGGTGCCCCAGCTTCGCCCACAGCTCCTCGGCGATGTGTGGTGCCACCGGAGCGGTCATGACCACCAGCGCCTCGGCGACCTCGCGCGGCACGGCCGGGAGCTTGGTCAGCGCGTTGTTGAGCTCGATCAGACGCGCGATGGCCGTGTTGAACCGCAGAGTGTCGAAGTCCGTTCGCAGCGCATCGATGGTCTTGTGCAGCAGCCGGTTGGTGGCCTCGTCGGGGGGATCGTCGCTGACTGTCACCTCACCGCTGACTTCGTCGATCACGTTGCGCCACAGGCGTTGCAGGAAGCGATGAGCACCGACGACCGCCCGCGTCTCCCAGGGGCGCGACAGGTCCAGCGGACCCATCGACATCTCGTAGACCCGGAAGGTGTCTGCGCCGTAGGCCTCGAACATCTCGTCGGGCGTCACCACGTTCTTCAGGGACTTGCCCATCTTCCCGTACTCGCGGCTGACCGGCTGACCGTTCCAGGTGTACAAGGTCTCGCCCGCGGCGCCCTTGTGCTCGACCACTTCTGTTGCGGGCACCGCCTGGCCACGGTCGTCGCGGAAGAAGAAGGCCTGGATGTAGCCCTGGTTGAAGAGCCTGCGGAACGGCTCCTCGCTGCTGACATAGCCCAGGTCGAACAACACCTTGTGCCAGAACCGCGAGTAGAGCAGGTGCAGCACGGCGTGCTCGACTCCCCCGACGTACAGGTCGGCGCCGCCGGGGTCGATCGCGCCGACCGGTGCCCCCACAACGGTCTCGGTCTGACTGCCCATCCAGTACTTCTCCACCTCAGGATCAACGAGGGTCTCGTTGTTGGCCGGGTCCAGGTAGCGCAGCTCGTACCAGCAGGAACCTGCCCAGTTGGGCATCGTGTTGGTCTCGCGGCGGTAGGGCTTCATGCCGTCGCCCAGGTCGAGCTCGACGTTGACCCACTCCTGAGCTCGGGCCAGAGGCGGCGCCGGTGTGGACATGGCGTCGTCAGGGTCGAACGTTGCTGGCGAGTAGTCCGCAACCTCCGGCAGGAGCACGGGCAGCATGGACTCGGGCAGGGCGATCGCGTTGTCTGCCTCGTCGTAGACGATGGGGAACGGCTCGCCCCAGTAGCGCTGACGGGAGAACAGCCAGTCACGCAGCTTGTAGGTGATGGTCCCCTCACCAAAGCCCTTGTCCTGCAACCATTCAATGGTCTTGGCCTTGGCCTCAGCCACGCCCAGCCCGTTCAGCGAGATCTCATCGTTGGCCGAGTTGATGGCTGGACCGTCACCGATGAAGGCCTCGTCTTCGGGGTGGCCCACGGGCGGCTTGACGGTTCGGATGATGGGCAGTTCGAACTTGGTCGCGAACTCGAAGTCCCGCGCGTCCTGTCCTGGCACGGCCATGATCGCGCCGGTGCCGTAGCCCATCAGCACATAGTCGGCCACGAAAACTGGGATTGACCGCCCGTCAACGGGATTGGTCGCGAAGGCGCCAGTGAACGCACCAGTCTTGTCCTTGCCCTCTGACTGCCGCTCGATGTCGCTGCGCCGCGAGGCCGTCAGCTGGTACGCCGCGACCGCCTCCTTCGGCGTCATCTCGTGGCGTCCGCCTGGGACCCAGGCATCACGCGTTCCCTCGGGCCAGTCTCCCTCTGGGACAATCGAATCCAGCAGAGGATGCTCCGGGGCCAGCACCATGAACGTCGCACCGAACAAGGTGTCCGGACGGGTCGTGAAGACATCGACCGGGACCGTCTGCGAGCCGTCGGCAGCGGGAGCCAGGAAGGACACCCTGGCCCCTGACGATCGCCCGATCCAGTTGCGCTGCATGAGCTTGACCGGCTCGGGCCAGTCGAGGCGATCCAGATCGTCAACGAGCCGGTCGGAGTACTTGGTGATGCGCATCATCCACTGGGCCAGACTGCGCTTGAACACGGGAAAGTTGCCGCGCTCGGACCGTCCGTCGACGGTGACTTCCTCATTGGCCAGAACTGTTCCCAGTCCCGGGCACCAGTTGACCGGCGCCTCGGACCGGTACGCCAGCCTCTGGTCGTCGATGACCTTGCGCTGAGCATCAGCGGACAGCGACATCCAGGAAGCACCGGACTCGGTAGTGCGTTCCCCCGACTCCAGCTCTGCAACAAGCTCACTGATCGGTCGGGCCTTGCCCCGACCACCCGCGGCCGACTCGTCATACCAGCTGTTGTAGATCTGGACGAAGATCCACTGGGTCCACTTGTAGAACTCGGGGTCGATCGTTGCGATTGCGCGGCGCTCGTCATGGCCCAGGCCCAGTCGGCGCAGCTGACGCCGCATGTTGACCATGTTCTCTTCGGTGGTCTTGCGGGGGTGCTGACCGGTCTGGACGGCAAACTGCTCGGCCGGCAGGCCAAAAGCGTCATAACCCAGGGTGTGCAGGACGTTCTTGCCCATCATCCGCTGGTAGCGCCCGTAGACGTCCGTCGCGATGAAGCCCAACGGGTGGCCCACGTGGAGGCCGGCGCCGGAGGGGTAGGGGAACATGTCCAGGACGAAGAGCTTCTCGCGACCGGCGACGCCCTCAGGGTCAGCCCACGGACCGGCGGGGTTCGGGGCATGGAACGTACCCTCGCTCTGCCACCGGTCCTGCCAGGTCCGCTCGATGTCCTCGGCCAGGGCGGCCGTGTATCGGTAGGGAGTCTCGCTCATCGTCGCGTCCTTCATTTTCGTCATCCCCTGGGTTCATGCTCCTTTGCGGCCCGGACCGACACATAAGAAAACCCCTCGCGCAGGAGGGGTTGCCGCGTTGAGGTCCGGTCGGATCAACGCGGCAGGCTAAGGAGCAGCACGCTTTTCATGTTCACAGGTTAGCGCAAGCGCCCTTGCCAATCCCGGACGCTCCCAGGCGAGAGGGTTCATTGAAGGCTCGACTGGGGGAATGACCAAGGGCCGCCACCTTGAACAGGTGGCGACCCTTCGAAGATCTCGAAAAGGTTGGGTCGCTTAGAGGGATGCAGCCTTCTTGGCCATGGCCGACTTCTTGTTGGCCGCGTTGTTCTTGTGAATGACGCCCTTGCTCACGGCCTTGTCGAGCTTGGTCGAGGCGACCTTGAGCGCGTCGGCGGTAGCGGCTGCATCACCGGAATCGGCCGCAGTCTTGAACCTGCGGATCCAGGTGCGAAGCTCGCTCTTGACGGCTTTGTTGCGCTCGGTGCGCAATGCGTTCGTCTTGATGCGCTTGAGCTGGGACTTGATATTTGCCACGAGGACTCTTTCTCACATTCGGGTAGGTCGATGGTGTTCTGTCATGAGGGCGACAGAAGCGACTCGGGACCGGGCGTGGGGATACCCGTGGTTGAACCGCTCTGGGTGGAACTTCATGCGCACACGACCTGAGCGCGCGCGACGGCCAAATCTAGCAGCGAAGAGCACGACCGACCAAACCGCGTCCTGCCGACGCCTTGTTGCTCCCAGACCACCGTCTGGGCCGTTCGCAGGCCGAGATCTGTGATTTCGGGGGTCCGGCGCAACAAGCGGGTCGTGGCGCGGGTCAGCGGGTGCTGCGGGCGTTGCAGATCGTCAGGATCGCCCGCTCGACTGCATAGATGGGATCGCGCCCGCCGCCCTTGACCTCGAAGTCCGCAGCCGCGACCGCCTGGATCGCGTGGCCGACACCGTCCGGGTCCCAGCCGACGAGCTTGCGGCGAGCCTGGTCGACCTGCCACGGCGCCATGCCGAGAACCTTCGCTAGCTGGCCGGACGCGCCATGGCCAGCGCTGCCCACCCGCACCATCTGGCGCAGCTGCATCGCCAGTACGGCCACGATCGGCACGGGGCTGTCGCCAGCCGAGATCGCATGGCGAAGCAGCCGCAGGGCCTCCCCCGCGTTGCCGGCGATGGCGGCGTCGGCGACCTTGAAACCGGTCGCCTCGACCTTGCCGCCGTGGTACTTCTCGACCATCGCCTCGTCGACCAGGCCCTGCGTGTCGGCGACCAGCTGCGCGCACGCTGCAGCCAGCTCTCGCACGTCCTTGCCGACGGCCTGGACCAGGGCCCGCACCGCATCCGGAGTGGCCTTGCGGCCCTGGCTGCGGAACTCGTGCATGGCGAACGCCGTCTTGTCGCCCTCAGACTTGATCAGCGGGCACTCGATGATCCGCGCGCCCGCCTTCTTGATGATGTCCAGCACCTTCTTGCCGCGCACTCCGCCCTTGTGCGTGACGACCAGGGTGACCTCGTCGGCCGGAGCTGCGAGGTACTCCAGCAGGTCGCTCTGCAGCTCGTCGGGTGCCGCATCGAGATCATGAACCACGATCGCCGTCGTACCGCCGAACAACGAAGGTGACGCGTGCATGGTGAGGGTTCCACCCTGGTAGCCGTCGGCATACAGCTTGATGACCTCGAGGTCTGGGTCGCCCACCCGAAGCGCCTCAACCGTCGAGGCAACGCCGCGCTCGACCAGGACCGCCTCGGGTCCGGAGACCAGCACGTACGGCGGCACGCCGGTTGCCCTGGCAGGGATCGTCACGGTGCCAAGACTCCCATGCCGCGGCGACAGGTCCCGGTCTCGGCTTGGGTGTCGAACCAGGCCTCGCCCTGGGTCTCGCGCTCTGTCACCGTCATGGACACGCTCAGAACGCCATCTTGGGCGAGTCCGACAGCTCGAGGCCGAACAGGCTCAACCGGGCGGTGATGACGGCAGGATCGAGCTCGAGGTGCTCGGTCAGCTCCTCGAGGGTCAGGCCCAGGTCGACGCCCTCGCGCAGCTCGGTGTCCTGCTCTGAGGACCAGGCATGGCCCCCGGTGACGGCGGTCCGGGCCGACTCTGCAACGGGCGGGTCCTCGGCGACGGGCTGGTCCTGTTCAGCTTCTGGGTCGTCCACTGCTGGGTGGTCCACCGCTTCGCCGGCAACGCCCCTAAGGGCCGGCTCGTGCACCGGCAAGGGCTCGGAAGCAGTCTCGTCGAGGCGTTTGAGTGCTGCCAGGACCATCGCCTTGTCGATCGTGGGCCAGAACGGAGGCAGCGACTTCTGCAGGAAGCCAGCGTAGCGAGCCGTCATCATCCGCGAGTCGAGGAAGGCCACGACCCCTCTGTCGTCGTCGCGGCGCACCAGCCGGCCGGCGCCCTGGGCCAGCCGGAGAGCCGCGTGGGTGGCCGCGACCGCCATGAACCCGTTGCCACCCATGCGGGCGATGGCCTGTGATCGCGCCGAGGACAGCGGGTCGTCAGGGCGCGGGAAGGGGATCCGGTCGATGATGACCAGCTGGCAGGCGGAACCGGGGACGTCCACGCCCTGCCATAGGGACAGCGTCCCGAACAGGCAGGTTCTGGCGTCGCGCGCAAAGGTTCGCACGAGGGTCGAGGTCTGGTCCTCCCCCTGACAGATGAACTCGATGGCCGTCTCTTTGTCGTCGCTACCGAACCGCTCGCGCATCGCCTCGGTCGCGGCGACGGCCGCGCGCATCGAGGAGAACAGCCCGAGCGTCCTGCCACCCGCGGCCCGAACCAGCTCTTCGATCTCGTCAAGGGCCTCGGGCGCCATACCGTCTCGTCCGGGAGCCGGCAGATGCCTGGCGACATAGGCGATCGCCTGGCTCGGGTAGTCGAACGGGCTGCCGACGTCGAGGCCCTGCCATGCGGGGGCGCCTTCACCGCGCAGCCCGAGGGTGCCGGCGATGGCGTCGAACGAGCCGCCCAGCTCGAGGGTGGCCGACGTCATGATGACCGTTCGGTCGTCAAACACCTTGTCCCGCATCAACATTGCGATGCTCATGGGTGCCACTCGAAGCACCGAGCCACGACGCGGGTCCTTGCTCACCCAGGCGACGTCGAGCTCGCGCTGCTCCAGGATCCGCTCCGTACTCTCGAAGATCTCGTCGATAGCAGCCCGCGCGACCTGCCGTGCGCCGTCGTTGTCCTCGGGCGATGCGGGCTTCAGCTCGGTCTGCACCCCGCGGGCCGAGTCACGCACCCGCGCAAGGGCCAGAGACAGGGAGTCCGGTATTCCGTTCAGCCGCCCCTCCGGCAGCTCATCGACGATGGCGGCGAAGAACTCGGACGCATCGGTGAGCTGGTCGGTCGCGGCGAGCCGCCCGGCCCGCTTGGCGGCTGCGGCGATCATCGGCGCCGTCAGCTCGTCGGTGATCGTGGAGGTGACCCTGTCGACGAGCTCGTGACCCTCGTCGACGATCAGCAGGTCGTGCTCGGGCAACATCTGGCGGCCCTCGAAGGAGTCGATCGCCATGAAGCTGTGGTTGGTCACGACCACATCGACATCCTTGGCCCCCGAGCGCGCATGCTCGACGAAGCAGTCGGTGGCCATGGGGCACTTCTGGCCCAGGCACTCGTGGGCCGAGACCGACACCTGTCGCCAGGCGCGCTCCGATACACCCGGGACCAGCTCGTCTCGGTCACCGGAGCGGGTCTCGTCGGACCATTCGCGGAGCCTGACGATCTCAGCGCCCATCCGCGAGAGGTTTGCGTCCACCGCCCCGACGGACAGCAGGCTCCCCTCGTCGTCCTCAGGGAAGCCACCGGTCAGCTTGTGCCTGCACAGGTAGTTGCGGCGGCCCTTCACCAGGGCGTAGGTCGGTCGGCGACCCAGGATCGGGGCGATCGCCCGGGCCAGCCTCGGCATGTCACGGTCGACGATCTGGGCCTGGAGGGTCAGGGTCGCCGTGGACACGATGGCCGGCCTGCCGTCCTTGAAGGCATGGGCCACCGCGGCGACCAGATAGGCCAGTGACTTGCCCGTTCCGGTGCCCGCCTGGACCAGAAGATGCTCGCCTTTGGCAATGGCGTCGGCGACAGCATGGACCATCTGGACCTGCCCCGGGCGCTCGACGCCTCCGATGCCTTTGACCGCTGCGTCCAGGAGGGCATCCAGGTCAAGGGCTTTCGCGGGCATTGCCTCAGGTTATGCCAGACCCCCGACGTCTCCCGTGCGCGGGCAGCGGCGTCGAGCCCAGTCCGGCATACCGTTGGCGATGGCTGTGAGGTCTGGGTCGCCTGAACAGCCGAAACCCCACAGTCATCGCCCACGAGATGCGAAGCGATAGGGGCTCGAGCGCGTGAGCCGTGAGGTAGAGCC
>JBDTOA010000020.1:0-15901 GCA_039933475.1 Dermatophilaceae bacterium | reverse complement strand
GCTACATCCCCCTGCGCCACTTCGGTCGTGACAACCGGGTTGCCTCCGTGATGGTCGAGCTGCGACGGGACACGTACCTGTTGGACGACAGCAGCCTGGACCCGCGGGGAGCAAGCAGGGTCAGCGCGGCGCTGGCGGTCATCCTGGGCACGTGAACCGATCTGCCGGGCTGATGGCGTCCGGTCGCGGATCAGAGCCGCGTCGCCTTGGACTGCCGACTATGTGGCGGTTCCGGTGGGCCGTCCGCCGCCGGGGTTGGTCGGAAGGGTGATGCCGCATGCCTTCAGTGCAGCCTGCGCCTCTGGGTTGTTGAACAGACCCCCAGCGCCGGCTCCGGCGCCTGGTCCCCCGGTGCCGCCGGATGGCCGGCCCGCGCCCGGTGTGAAGTCACCACTCGGGAACCCGGACGGCGGGGCGGTCGGCACCGCGACACCGGCGGCCTTCAGGCAGTCCTGCACCTGCTGTAGCTGTGCGGAGTCGAAGCCGCCCAGTCCGCCAGCGCCCGCCCGACCCGGGACTCGACCCGCTGCTCCGGTCGGTGCTCCGGTCGGTGACGCGGTGGTCGAAGTGGCGGTGCCGGAGGATGTCGACGAGCTGCCGCAGCCGGCCAGCCCTACGGCAACGATCAGAGCCGCACCGGCTGAGACTGCGCGGGTAAGAACCATCATGGTGAGTCCTTTGCGGGGATTGGTGTTAGCGGATGGTGAGAGCGGTCGCTGCGACGTTGCCGTCGGTGGCCCGCTTGCCGTTGACCGAGACGGTGTCTCCAGCGGCGAGGTCGGTCAGCTTCTTCAGCTCCTGCTTGGTCACCGTTGTCGTGCCGGTCGTCGAAACCTGGTGCGTTGCACCGCCGAAGTCCTTGACCGTGACAGTCGGGCCAGACACCGAGACGACAGTCCCCACAAGCACCGGTCCCGTTGTCGCAGCGTTGCCGGTCGCGCCCGTTCCCCCACCAGGGACGCCTCCGAGCCCGCCTGAACCGGCGCCAGGGAAGGCACCGGGAGTAAAGCCCGCCGGCAGACCAGTCGCCGCGGCGGTCAGGCCCTTGTCGTGGTTCTTCTGCACGAGCACGCCGCCGGTGAAGGCAACCGCCATCAGCACCCCGACGAGCAGGACAAGGGTCGTCCTCGGCCAGGTGCGCTTTGCGACATCGAGGTCGTACTCATACTCGGCTGTGTCGTAGACCTCGGTGTTCGACTCGTCGGGCGTGTCGTCCGGCACGGGCGGTGCCGTGAGCCCTGATTCCTGCATGGGTGATCTCCCTATTCGTAACGGAGCGCGTCGATGGGTCGCAGTGAGGCGGCCCGGTTGGCCGGATACAGGCCGAAGAACAGGCCGACTGCGATGGCGACGCCAAAAGCGAGCACGACGGAGTACGGCGCGACAACGGGTTGCACCCCGACGATCGAGAACTGCGATCCGACCAGCCCGACGACGACGCCGACGATGCCGCCGAACAAGGACAGCAGGACGGCTTCGAGCAGGAACTGCGTGACGATGTCGCCCTTGCCGGCGCCGATCGCCTTGCGGATGCCGATCTCGCGGGTCCGTTCGGTGACGGTGACGAGCATGATGTTCATGACTCCGATGCCGCCGACGAGCAACGAGATCGCCGCGACCGCGCCCAGCAGCACGGTGAAGGTCTGGTTGGACGAGGTCGCGGCCGACAGGATCTGCGACGAGCTGAAGACGGAGAAGTCCCGGTTGGCCGATGTCGTCCCGTGCCGGCCGTCGAGGATCGACTCGACCTGGCTCTGAGCGCGGGTCGTCGCGTCCGACGACGTCGACTTCACCACGATCGAACCCAGCGAGCCGTAGCCGGTCAGGGTGTCCTGGGCGGCGGTCATTGGTACGACGACCCGGTCGTCCTGGTTCTGCGGACCGGTGCTGCCCTTTTCGGTCAGCAGGCCGACTACCTGGAACGCCTTGCCGTTGAGCTGCACGGTCTTGCCGATGATCCCCTTGCCATCTCCGCCGGCCAGGTCCTCCGCGACGGCGGTACCAAGCAGTGCGACTCGCGCATGCGCGTCGTAGTCGCCGTCGGTGAATGCGGTGCCGGTCGCGACCGTGTCGTTGTTGATGGGCAGGTATGACGCGGTCGAGCCGGTGAAGGTGGAAACGGTGTGCGAAGCGCCTGCGTAGGTCGCGACAACGCTCTGCGCGGAGACGGTCGGTGCGACGCCGAGCACATCCGGGGCGAGCTCGACATCGGTCAGCGCTCGCGCGTCCTCCATCGTCAGCTGGGCCAGGCGGGTTCTCGTGCCGGAGTCGGCCGCGGTTGTCTGGCCGCCCGCAGGGGCAGATCTGGCGAACCCGGGAAACCCGCCGCCGGCGCGCCCGCCGGTGCCGCCGGCACTGCTGTTGACGGTGAACGTGTTGCTGCCCAGCCGGCTGATCTGGTCCTGGACCGCCTTGCTCGAACCGGTGCCCACGGCGACCAGGACGATCACGGCGGCGACACCAATGAGGATGCCAAGGGTCGTCAGCGCCGATCTCGGCTTGTTGGCGGTGACGCCGCGCCAGGCGAAACTGCTGCTCTGCCGGATGTTCACGACGCGACCGCCACCGAGCCGTCGTGCTTCGCCGTTAACGTGTCGACCGCGACGTCGTACTGCGGCGGCAACGCGTCGACTGCGGCCTGCCGCTCGTCGGAGATGATCAGGCCGTCGCGCATCCGGATGACGCGCTTGGCGTGCTTCGCGACCTCTTGCTCATGGGTGATCACGATGATCGTGCGACCTGCAGCGGAGAGCTCGTCGAAGAGCCGGAGCACCTCGACCGTGCTCTTGCTGTCGAGCGCACCCGTCGGTTCGTCGGCCAGCAGGACGACGGGCTCCGTGACAATGGCCCGGGCGACAGCGACGCGCTGCTGCTGCCCGCCCGAGAGCTGGGACGGCAGGTGGTCGACGCGGTCGGACAGCTTGACTCGGTCGAGTGCGGCAAGAGCCCGTTCGCTGCGTTCCGCGACACCGACTCCGGCGTAGGCAAGCGGGAGCTCGACGTTGCTGAATGCCGTCGTCCGCGCGATCAGGTTGAAGCTCTGGAAGATGAACCCGATCTTGCGGTTGCGGATCTTGGCCAGCTGACCCTCCGAGAGCCGGCGCACGTCGACGCCGTCGAGCAGGTAGGCACCCGTGGTCGGCATGTCGAGACAGCCGATGATGTTCATCAGCGTCGACTTGCCCGAGCCCGAGGGCCCCATCACCGCGAGGTAGTCACCGGTCTGCACCTCAAGGTCGACACCGGCCACCGCGTGCACTGTCGTCTCGCCGGAGCCGTACGTCTTCGTCATACGGTGCAGGGCGATGGCAACCCGGCGGCCACGAGGCCCGGCCGAGACCGGGGAGCTGGTGGTCATCGACCCACACCGGAGCCGAGTCCGCCGCCGCTGAGGCCGCCGCCGCCGAGGCCGCCTCCCGGGAAAGTGAAGCCGCCCGCAGCGCCGGTCGATGCCGGGACGACGAGGGTGTCACCTTGAGCGACCCCGCTGGTGATCTCGGTGCCACCTTCGCCGACCAGCCCGGTCTGCACGCTCACGACCTGGTCCTTGCCGTCGCGGCGAACGGTGACCGTCGACGCAGTGCCTCGTGTCGTCACCGCGTTCGAGGCCGCCCGCAGGACGTTCTCCTTGCTGTCGGCCACGATGCTGACGCTCGCGGTCTGGCCGATACGAAGTGAGCTCGGCGGCTCTGTGAGCGTGACCGTGATCCCGTAGGTCACGACGTTGTTGGTGATGGTCTGCTCGACGTCGATGGCGGTCACCTTGCCGGCGACGTTCAGGCCGGCCGCGGAGAACGTTGCCGTCGCATCCTGGTCCAGCTTGACCTTGACGGCGTCTGCCTCAGCGACCTGGGCGGTGACCTGCAGATCTTCGACGTCGGTCAGGGTGATGAACCCGCTCGATGACGATGAGGCCGATGAGGACGTCGATGTCGCGCCGGCACCAGTGCTGGCACCGGTGCTGCTGGTCGCTCCGCTGGAGGAGCCGCCGACCGTGCCGTTGACCGTCGCGACGGTGCCGCTCATCGGTGCCAGCAGCAGCGTTGCCTCGACGGCGTCCTGCGCGTTGTCGACCTGCACCTGCGCGCTGGTGATCTGGGCAGTGGCTGACGCGACGGTGCCGGGCTTCGCCGGCTGCGCGTCGACCGCGGCGCTGGCACGTTGTGATGTCAGCTGGGCGCGTGCGGCCGCGAGCTGCCCGCTCTGGCTGGTGACCGCCTGCGAGTCCCTCAGCAGCGTGCTCTCGCGGGTGCGCTGGGCCTGGGCAAGCGCGCTGGTTGCCTGGGTCAGCGCGCTCTCGTCCTGGCTGACCTGGCTCTGGTATGACGTGACGTCGGCTTGCGCGCTCTGCTTCGCGGCCGCGTCGGTGCCCGCGTTCGCCTGCGCGAGTGTCTGCTGTGCGGCGGTCAGGCGCGCCCCGTCGTCGGCAAGCTCGGTGCGTGCCTCCGCCAGCGTCGTCGTCGCTGCGCTGACCACGGCGTCCTGCTGCCGCTTGTCGAGCGCATAGGACTGGCGCGCGGCGGTGAGCTGCGCGCCCGCGTTGTTGACACTGACTCGCTGCGAGGCGATCTGCGCGGCAGTGCGTGCCTGTTCCGCGCTTGTCTGGCCAGCTGTCGCGGTCGAGAGCTGCGCCTGCGCGGAAGCCAGGGACGCGCGCGCCGTGCGCAGTGTCGCTTGTGCATCGGTGTCATCCAGGCGCGCCAGCTGGGCGCCCTTGACAACGTGGTCGCCGGCCTTGACGAAGATCTCGCTGATGGTGCCCGAGACACCGTCGAAGCTGACCTCGCGTGTCTCGGCTGAGGCGGCGTTTCCACTCGCGGTCACCGTGGACGTGATTGTGCCGAGAGTGACCCGCGTTGTCCGGCTGTCGGTCGCGGCGGTGGCCGACGAGGGGTTGCCGATCGCGAGCCAACCCCCGGTCGCGGTGCCCACGAGCGCCAGGGCAAGTACACCGTTGATGACGGCCGTGCGACGCCTCATCGGGAGCTCACTGGTCGACCGGTCCTGCTGATGAGGGAGCTTCCCGTGGCCTTGAATGTCATGCGCACAGTCAAGGGCACCGCCCTGCATACTTCTTCTTGGTTTTATGCGGGTTTGCTGTGGGTCGCCAGACCCGCGGCGGTGCGGGCACGACGTCAGGAGCCGGTGCGGCCCGTCATACCGGCGAGCGGGAGGATCACGCGGACCGTCGTACCAGCACCTGGCTCTGAGGTGAGCTCCACCGTGCCCCCGTGTGCCTGCACGATGCCCCGGACGATAGCCAGACCAAGACCGGAGCCGTATCCCGGCCGGCCGGCCTCGGCGCGCCAGAACCGGTCGAACGCGCGTGCAGCCTGGTCGGCGGACATGCCTGGGCCATCGTCAACCACCGACAGGACGGCGATGTCATCGCGACGCTCGATCCCGATGGCAACGGCAGCGGCGGGTCCGGCGTGCACAAGCGCATTGGTGAGCAGGTTGGCGACAACCTGGCGAAGCTCATCTTCGACGCCGGGGACGACGACCGGTCCCGGCGTGTCGACCTCGATGACGCGGGAGGGGTGCGTCGCTGAGGCGTCGAGCACCGCATCCGCGGCAATCGCCGTGAGGTCGACCGGGGAGGTCTGCGCCCGCTGGCCCTCGTCCAGCCGGGCCAGCAGCATCAGGTCCTCGACCAGACCGCGCATCCGGCCGCTCTCCTGACCGACGCGCCGCATCACCTCGTTGATCTGCTCGGGTTCGAGCGCACCCTGGCGCCACAGGTCCGCGAAGCCGCCGATGGCAGTGACGGGCGTGCGCAGCTCGTGCGAGGCGTCGGCGACGAACTGGCGCAGCCGTTCCTCGGTCGCCTGCTGCTCATCGAGCATGACGTTGAACGCGCGAGCCAGATGCGCCGCCTCGGTGCCTGAGGCCCCCTCACGCACCCGGCGGGTGCGATTACCTTGCGCGATCGCGTCAGCGACGGCGGTCACATCGGCGATGGGGCGCAGTCCCAGCCGCAGGAGCCACCAACCGGCGAGCCCCATGGCGAGCAGGACGGCGAGACCGGCGAGGGCCACCGCGCTCATCATCCGTCGTGCCGTCTCGTCCACCGAGTCAAGGGACACGGCAACCAGCACGCGATCACCTGACGGCACGTCGAAGAGAACGGCGCGCCAGGAACCGGCGCCCTGCAGGGACCGGACCGTCGTGGGAGAGGGCCTGTTCTGCCTGGTGCTGACCGAGATGGCGGGCAGCTGCGGCTCCCGCTCCCCTGTGACCTGCGGCCTCGCGACGATCTCGCGCTTCCCGTTGGTGATGCGAGCGACGTACACCTGGCTGAAGGCCGGCGTCACTCGCGGGGGCGTCCCGCGGAGCGCATCTGCCGGTGGCGCGGCGCCGGAGCTGAACGCCACTGCCACCGGAAGCGACGCGGCCAGCTGCCGGTCGACCTGCTCGATCTCGGAGTCGCGGACGGTTCGCGGCAGCAGTGCTCCGACGGCCACGAGCACGCCGACGACCAGCAGTGCAGCGACACCGAGGCGCGTACGCAGTGTCATGGGCTCGGGGGTGTCATGGGCTAGCGCGCCTCGAGACGGTAGCCGAAGCCGCGGACCGTCTGGATCAGTCGGGGCCCGTCGCCGTCGACCTTCTTGCGCAAGGACGAGACGAAGGTCTCGACCACCGTCGACTCGCCGTTGAAGTCGTAGTCCCAGACGTGGTCGAGGATCTGGGCACGCGAGAGCGCGCGACCGGAGTTGCGCATCAGGAACCGAAGCAGCTTGTACTCGGTCGGGGACAACGCCACAGGCACGCCGGCCTTGCGGACGACGTGGGCCTCGTCGTCCAGATCGAGATCGCCCGCCGAAAGCGGTTGGGGCTTACCGGACTTCCCGACCCGGCGGAGGATAGCCCGGACCCGGGCCACCAGCTCCTCCACGCTGAACGGCTTTGTCATGTAGTCGTCCCCGCCGATCGTCAGGCCGCGCAACCTGTCGTCGGTGGCATCACGCGCGGTCAGGAACAAGATCGGCACGTTCACCCCGTCCGACCGAACGCGCTTGCACACCTCGAAGCCATCCACGTCCGGCAGCATCACGTCGAGCACGACAAGATCCGGGAGGTCGGCGGCTGTTGATGCCAGCAGTTGCAGCGCCTCGCGGCCGGTCCCCACCTCCGAGACGTCAAAGCCGCCGAGCCGCAACGCCCCGACCGTGACGAAGCGAACGTTGACCTCATCCTCGACCACCAACACGCGAGCCACAGTCACGGCGCCATACTCGCCTAGATTCCTGCGAGTTTCTTGAAGACTTGCTGGCGATCTCCTCGTGAGGCACCCACATTGACCACATCGCCGACAACGCATGCCGCCTAGGCGATTCGATGTTGTCCGGGGCGACCCGACTTAGAAGGGTCGGTCAGCTGACAGCGAACCGGTGCACCCCGGCGACTCAACCCCGTCGACGAGGATGGTCTGCGTCCAGGTCCAGGAGTCGCCTAAGCCCGTCAAAGTGTCGTCCGGGAGCGTAAAGGTCACTTGTGCAGCTGCCCCGTCCGTGGAAGCGAAGTCATAGCGCCGTGCACCGGTGCCATCGGCGCGTGAGAAAGAGGCCCGGAGCGTGAAGTCGCCTGAATCGGACGAGAGGGCGCTCCATTCCCAGGTTGCCGTGATCTTGGCGCCCGGACCGGTGGCACGCCGTGTCACGCCGAGCCGGGTCGCCGTCATGTTGCCCACGCTCAACGTTCCACCGGTCAGCCCGAGCGGGCCGTTGTCCGGTGCCGTCATCCCGCAGGAGATGACTAAGGGACCGGATCCGGATGCCGGGCCGAAGGAGAAAGCCACGCCACCGACACACGCCACCGCTGCGATCGCAGTAGCAGCTGTCCACCACCGGGGTCCCGAGGGCGCTTCCCAAGAGCGCGGCGGTCCCGGGTCGACCAACGAGTCGCCTCCAGTGACGAACCAGCGGTGGCGTCGTGGTCGGCGCGTGTCGAGCACGACGGTCGCCATGATGCTGTCCGCGAACGTCTTGTGCTGCGCGTTCCAAAGGGGGCGAAGGTACCCGATAAACAGGATCGAGTCGAGGATGTGCAGCAACCACCGCAACGTCGTCCGCACGAACCCGATCGGCCGGGCGTCGTGGTCGCCCACTACGGCGATGCCCATCACCAGCTTGCCGGGGGTGACGCCGAGGTACCCCTGCATGACGATCATCATCAGGACCGCGCTCATGACCCAACCGCTGTCGGTCCACGAGGTCGTGGGCACGGCTGGCGCCCCTGTCGGCTGGAACGCAGTGCCGACGAATGGCAAGGTGACGGACTGATCTCCGAATGCCAGGAATGCGGCGCCGGCCGCGATGGCATCATCGAGGAGCGAGGCCCCGACACGTTTGCCCCACGACGCAAAGAAGGGCCCAGGTATGCCGAGCGGCCTCGCTGCGTCGGGGGGCAGGTTGAGGTCAACCGGTTGGCCGCCCTCATTCGTCATAGCGGCGATCGTCGCACAGATCAACGGCCCGCTGGGTGATCTTTCAGGTCGTCGTGAACCCGCCCTTGACCGGCGGCTACATTCCTCGCGGCACCTCAGCCGGGTGGGCGGCTCGGCACCCCGGCGATCACCAGGTCACGGAACCAGGACGAGCTTGCCGCGGACATGCCCGCCCTGACTGAGGCCGTACGCCTCCGCGGCACGCTCGAACGGGAACGTCTGGACCTTGATCACGAGCTTGTTCTGGACCAGCAGCTCGGCGGTCAGGGCAAGGGCTTCCGCCGCATGGGTGTCCGACCCGCCACCGGTGGCCCGGACTCCGAGCCTTCGGGCGTCGAAGTTGGCGATCGTGACGACCTGGGACGGCTCGGGCGCCAGGCCGACCAAGTCCTCGGGCGGGGTCTTGCCGGCGACGTCGAAGACGGCGTCGACCGGGCCGCCGGCAGCAGCCAGCACCCGAGCGGCGACTCCCTTGCCATAGAGCACAGGGGTTGCCCCGATCTCGCGAAGGTAGTCAACGTTGTCTTCACCCCCGGAGGCGATCACCTTCGCGCCTCTTGCCACCGCCATCTGGACTGCGGTCGCGCCCACGCCACCTGCACCACCGTCGATGAACACGGTGTCGCCGGCCTTGACGTTGAGCAGGCGAAGTCCCCTCTCCGCTGCCTCCCCAGCTACCCCCGCCGCACCCGCGACCGCCCAGTCGACGGACGCCGGCTTTGCGACCCAGGCGTCCAGGAGCGCGTACTCCGCCTGGGTGTGCCTTCCCCAGCCGAACACGTCGTCCCCCACTGACACACCCGTGACCCCGTCGCCGACCTCGTCAACGACCCCGGCGGCGTCGATGCCGAGATAGGCCGTCCCGGCCAGAGGCTTGCCGCCTGACAGGAGCCCGGACATCTTCTTCCAGTCGATCGGGTTCACGCCGGCCGCACGCACCGCTACCCGAACCTGGCCCGCGCCCGCGTGCCCCTCCTCAGCTTCTGCCCACCTGAGCACCTCGGGACTCCCGTATTCCGTGAACTGCAACGCTCGCATCGAACTGTCCTTCCACGTGGGTTGGGTTGCCGGGCGGGTAGCTCCTCTAGCCGAAAGGTGTCCGCTCCATGGGCGGAATGCCTTGCTGCGCAAGGACGGTCGCCACAACGTCAGCATCTGCGTTCCGATACTGAAGGGATACGCTGTCGTCCTCGTCCTCGCGCCAGATCTCGACGTTCGCGACGACTCCGCGGCGGAGCAGCTCGGCGGCCACCGCAGAGACCTCGTCCTCGGTTCCACCCCACCCATACGCGGTGAGCATCGCGCCCCACTTGCGGCGATCAGCTGCGACGAGAAGGACAAGGGGAAGCAGTGCCGCAACCATTGCCGTCACGGCAACCGGCAGCCCGGACAACCGTCCCGCAGCGAGTCCCAGACCTGCGCCCGCGAGGCAGAGGCCCAAAACTGCTGCCCGGCCAACGATATTCAGCTTTGCGGTGCGAAACATCCGTCTGCGGCGGCGCGGTTTGCCGGACCTCAGTCGCAGGTACGGCGCATCGCGACGGTCCATGCCGACCAATCTAGGCGGAAGTGATGCCGGTCTGCCGGCAGTTTGCTCTCACAGGTCGACGACCAGATCGACTTCGGGCACCGCGCAGCAGACCAGCACATTGCCCTCCGCCGGAGCGTCCACCGGTTGCGGGTCGTACGACGCTGTTCCGGCAAGCAACCCAACCTCGCAGGTGTGGCAGATCCCCGTCCGGCAGGACCATCGCGTCGGGACGTCGCAGGCCTCGGCCAGCTCCAGGACGCTGAGGAAGTCCTCGCGCCACGGAACCGTCAGACCGCTTCGGGCGAAGCTGACACTGGGGCCGGTTCCCGGCTCGCCTTCGGGTGGATGCGGTCGAGCTGTGGGGGCGGCCGCGATGCCGGGCGTTGTGGCGGGGCCAGCCCCGAAGACTTCCGTGTGGGTATGCGCGGCCTCCATCCCCAGGCTTTCCAGCGCGGCCTGCACGTCGGTCATGAAGCGCGGAGGCCCGCAGATGTAGGCGTGGGCTTGCGGCGAAAGCGGCACGTTCCGAAGGGAGTCAGCGCCCAGATGACCTTGGTGCGTGTAGTCCTGCCCGAGGACGTCGGTCGCCAACGGCGCGCTGTAGTGGATCTGGGCGTGAGCGTTCGGGAGCTGAGCCAGCAGCGCCCTGGCTTCGGCCGCGAATACATGCTCGGCGCTGTTCCGAGCGGCGTGCAGCCACCAGACCTCGCGCGTGGACCCGGCGTCGACCAACGCGTGCAGCATCGCCAGGACTGGGGTGGCACCGATGCCCGCCGACATCAGGAGCACCGGCCCCTCGCCGCTGTCGAGGGCGAACCGGCCGCGCGGGGCCGAGAGGTCCAGGACCGCGCCGGCACGGATGTTGTCGTGCACGAACGCGCTGAAGACTCCGTGGGGCTCACGCTTCACGCTGATCCGGTAGCCAGAGGACGACGGCGAGCCGGAGAGGGAGTAGCTGCGAGCCGCCGGCGGACGCCCATCCCCGAGGTCGAGGCGTACGACGACGAACTGGCCCGGCTGCGCGGCCGGCAGCTCCTGACCCTCTCCGGCGGCCAGCCGCAGCGAGACCACCGTCTCGGTCTCGCTGACCACCTCGACGACATGCGCGGGGCGAAACCCCGACCAGGCGGCGGGTGGCTCGGCGGCAGCCTCGTTGAGGCCGACGTTTCCGGCCGCGCCCTCCTCGGTGCTCAGCAGCGCCCGGAAGGACTCGAGCCAGCCGGGACTCAGCGCCGGGATGTTCATCGCCCTCGCGAGGTCGGCGCGGTCGTGGCCGGGGAGGTAGAGCAAGGCGTCGACGTCTGCGACGGTCATCTGCTCCGGCCCCGTCGCCATCTTGAGGATCAGGTCGCCGGCCTCGACTGCGCCTTCGCGAAGCACGCGCAGGTAGAACCCCGGCCGATGGTGCGACACGAGCAGCGCCGGCAGCTGTGGCTCGCCAAGGCGAAGGCCCACCCGGTAGCAGGTGACCCGCGGCTGGCTCACCTCGAACAGGGCGTCGCCGATCTGGTACTGGTCTCCGATGCAGACCTCATCGTCGGAGAGCCCCTCAACGGTGAGGTTCTCGCCGAACTGTCCGTACTCGAAGTCGTCCCGGCCGAAGTGCTGGCGCCAGTGGTCATACGAGGCGAGCTGGTAGACCAAGACCGCCCGGTGAGGTCCGCCGTGGCCGGCAAGGTCGCCCTGGCCGTCCCCGTCGATGTTCAGGGAACGGACCATCTGCGGCCCATCGACCGCTCGCTTCCACACTGCCGTGTGAACGGTCCTCCCGCGCCAGTCGACATCGCGCGGGAGCCCGACATTGACCGCGACGAGCCGGCCGACGGCTAGAGCTGCGGTCAGGTCCTGACCTCGTTGTAGGTCTCGAACGTGGTCTCCGCGGGTGGCCCCGCGAACCCGCCGTCGATACCCGCTTGCATGTGCGGCAGGAGAGTGCTGTCCCGGAACTTCTCCCAGCTCTGCTGCGAGTCATGGACAGCCACGATCGTCCAGCCGTCCGCTGACGGACCGGCCAAGTGATAGATCTGCCCTTCAGGCAGTCCCCCACCCGCCGGGTGGACTGCCGCGATCGACGCCTCGTACTGCTCCTTTGTGCCACCCGCGAACGTGTGCACAACGCCATACACCATGTGCTTTCCTCTCTAAAGGGTCAGTTGCCTTCCCCGGACGCACAGAACACCCGGGAAGCTGTATGTCGCGCGGCTACGCCTCGACCCGGCGTCCGCTGAACGTGCCTGTCCCCGAGTCGGCTTTGGCGCCGGTGGGGTCGAATACCTGGAACCGGTAGGTCCCGGAGACTCTGCCCATCTTCACGCGGCCCCGAACCTGGATCTTGACCGTGAAGCCGGGCTTGCCGGGACCCGCGGGGCCGGGCTGACCGCCCCAGAACGTCCCTTTGAAGCCCCCGTCGCCCTGACGGGCCCAGGTCCCCGACTGGGGTGGACCAGCGGGGGAGATGTCGTGGCTGAGGAGGACGCCACCCTCAGCGAAGCTGACGACTCCCATGGTCTTCATCTGGTTACCCGGAGGGTCGTCGCGGTGCGTCACCAACCAGCTCCCCTCGGGACTGGCTCCCATGTCGCTTGCCGACGCGGACGAGGCCCCAGCCACGCCCGCGAGCGCGACGGCGCCGGCGACTCCCGCTCCGCGAAGTAGTCCCCGCCGGTTCATCGTGCCTTCGTCCATCGTGACCTCCTTGCAGTTTGCGGCCCCTGAACAAGGTCCAGCGTTCACCCGGAAGGTGCGCCGGCAATCCCCCAATCCGCGTAGGACGGAAGTCCGTTTGTCCCCGCTTAAGCCGGGTGCCCGCCCGATGAGTCGTGGGCCTCGTCTAGGTCGGGGCCAGATGCCTCGGCTGCTCGCATCCGCCACGCGTCGGTCACCAGCTCGCCGAGGCGCTTGACGTCCACCGCCGCCAGCCGCAGCATCACCAGCGGCAGGCCGTCATAGCCCGCCGTAGTGAAGAAGACCTCGGGCTCGCCGAGCAGGAGCGCTTGCTTCTCGGCCTCGTCGCCGACGAAGAGCACCGCGATGTCGGTCCTGATCAGCCGTCGCTTGCCCGGGCTGCGCTCGGGATAGGACCAGACGAATCCCCTGTCGCCAACACGGAAGTCGAAGCCCTCGCTCTTGATCTCCGCCACGTTCGGCAGTGCCAGGGCAAGGCGGCGTACGTCGTCCGCATCAGCCATCGAGGACCCGCCACTTTTGGGGGCAATGCCGCAGTCGCCAACCGAGACTGGCGTCTCCCAGTGGACCCTCGCCGCCCGGGTGACTCGAAGGCTGGACGTTCACCGGTACTGGTGGCCGGGTGGCGTCGCGTCTTCGCCAACCAGAACCGGCCTCGCGCGCACAAGGCTGTCCCCCACCAACGCGTCGATAAGACGGCGCGGACCACCGACGCAAGTCCAGGTGTCGTCCCAAAGCGCTGAGACCAGCCAGGAGTGGTCGGCAGGAAAGATCAGGTCCGGCATGACGCCGTGCTGTGAGCGCATGTGACCGGTTCGCCAGGTGGCGGCCTGCTGGGGTCCTGCCTCGACCAGCACGTACTCCCATCCCGTGTACAGGGTGACTCTGGGTGCGCACCTGAAGACCACGTCGTGGGCGCCGGTATCGAGGTAGCCAAGCCACCAGGTCTGGTCGGCCGCGGTCTCATCCGTCAGGTGCTTCAGTACGGCCTGCTCGTGAGCGGAGACGCTGAGGGCGTCGTCTTCGGACTCCCAGAAGGTCGCGTAGGCCTCGAAGACCGGGGGGATCGCTGACGTGATGGTCGGGTCGATTGTGGTGCTGCCGGCGATCCAGCCAGTCTGCGCACTGGTTCCGATCCGCCAGTTCTGCCCGTCCCTTGCGATCTGCACGATGTCATTCAACCCCAACGGCGCTCCCGTTGGCGGTGACTGTGAGGTTCTGGTCGTTCGAGCAGCCGAAACCTCACAGCCATCGCCAACACGACACGGATGCCCCCTGATGGCGAGAAGTCAACCGTGAGCCACGCGTGGGATCGCTGAAGTAATGGCGGGTCGATCATCGTGCTACTGGCGTTCCAGCCAGTCTGCACACCGGTTCCGATCCGCCAGCCCGGCAGGCTGTGCTGGGCTGGACGGAGACCCGCCAGTCAGGCCCGAGGAAGCCCTGCGGTTCGATCGTCACCGTTACAGGCGCCCCCCTCGGGGTCGGGGCGCCGTAGGGACCGCCGGGGTCCGCCAGAGCCGGGTCCAGGGGAAGCTCGAGGCTGAAGCTGCCGTACCTCCAGAAGCTGACCAGCTCGCCGGGAGAAGCCATCGTGTCGGCAACCTGCCGGCTGATGTCCTTGCCGTTGAGGAGTACCCGGAAACCGCCCGGTCCACGGACCTCCATGTTCAGAGCCAGGTCCTGGTCGAACGGCTGGGTGAAGGTCAAAGCCGTGTTGGCCTCCGCCGCGGTCTTCGGGCCCACAACCCGGACGATGCCGGGGTGGCTCAACCATCTGTACCGGGCACTCGTGTTCAGGTCGGCCGGTCGCGCAGGAAAGGGATAGTCCGACGCAGGGACGCTCTCGTAGATGGCCACATGGATCTTCGCGCCTTTGAACAGACCAGGCGCGGGGCTCGAGCTGTGGTTGATCGTGACATCGGCCAGCACGGTGGTCTTCACTGAGGCGGCGACGCCGATCAGGGCGTATCCCTGGTCTGGCAGGCCGGCGCACGATACGAGGCCGGCCGGCCTGCCGGGAATGGTGAACCGTGCGGACATCCGGCTCATCCACTCACCTGTGTTTTCCATGTTGCCTTCAGGCCTGCAGATCATCCTCACGGCCAGCTGTCGACCAGCACCTGTGCGAACACTGAACGAGCTGTTGAGCTGCTCCACCATCGGCGCCTCAAGGACAGTGAGCAGCTTCATGCCCTGCGAAAACTGCGGGAAACCAGAACCACTGGTGTCGACGGTGAAGGGTCCCGTCGTGTCGGGCGCAGGCAGCGTCTGGTGGGTCGAGGCCCACCCGGCCAGTCCCGCGACCACAAGCAGGGCAGCCGACGCCCTGCCAAGAACAACCATCCGGTGTTGATGCGCGGCAACCACCCGCCGCCGAGCAGCGGCCGCCAGCGCATCGACGTTCGGGTGGGGCGTGACGCTGGCCTCTTCATGGAGCGCGAGACGCAGGTCATCCAGAGTTGGGTTCAGCTGGCCATCCCTCCCGGGCGGAGCAGGTGGGATCCGGACCTGCTCGTCGCGCAAGCCCTCGGCGACACGCAGGGCCGCAAGCGCCTTGAAGGTCAGCGACTCCACCTTGCTGACGCTGATGCCCAATACCTCGGCTGTGGCAGCCTCCGTGTAGTCGTGGAAGAACTGCAGCACGACCACGGCCCGCTGGCGCGGAGGCAGGGCGGCTAGCGTCGCCATCAGGACCTGGCCTCTGGGTACGTCACCGACTTCGCCGCCCGCGTCGGGAGAGACCTCGGCCGGCTCCATTTTGGGCAACTCGCCCTGCCACCGGCGCCGGGAGGCGGACGCGAACTCGTTGACCATGATCTGGCGCACGTACGCCTCGTAGTTGCCATCGATCCGGGCCCACGACTGCCAAGCCTTCGCCAGGGCGATCTGGACAAGGTCCTCAGCCGCCTGACTCTGCCGGGTCAGGAGCACCGCTGTGCGGTGAAGCGCCGGGCCTCTGGCAACCACCAGGTCCACGAATCCCGCAGGTGCAGAGTCCCTCACCTCCCCCGGACCTCCTGCCGTCGCAGATGGTTGCCCCATTCGCCGAGTATTCGACGAGCCTCTTTGCATCTTGACACGCGGGACCGGCCAAGAGAAGCGCTGTTTTTCCTCCCGCATCCGCATGGACATTGGTACGGAGATTGGCCCGGCATTGACCGGACACTCGCCGGTCATGGCCCCGACATCACCTCTCAGCCCGCCCCTCCGCCGCCGGCCCGGAATCATGAGCT
>JBDTOA010000019.1:0-15924 GCA_039933475.1 Dermatophilaceae bacterium | reverse complement strand
TAGGTGCTGAACAACCGATCTGCCTCTCGCAGCACGTCAAAGGCATCCTCAACGACGTGACCCACGGCCGGCGAGTCGACGTCCTCGCACCGGATGTGGATGCTGATCGGCATACCCATGATCTGCCGGACAAACGCACGGCGACTCACAGGTGGGCCTGGTCTATCGCGGCCTGCAGCGACTGCAGGTAGCCGTCGCTGGTCACCGTCGCACCCGAGACGACGTCGATCGCGGCGGACTGCTGCTGGACGACCTCCTGGTCGAGGATCGGCAGCGCGTAGCTGTTGATCATGTAGTCGCGGTCGTTGTTCTGCGGGTACTGGACCGCCCTGGACCTCGTGACCTTGCCGGCTTTCACGGTTATCTGGACCTGGACCGGACCCCACTGAGTCTGGGCGACGTCCCCCGTGAAAGTCGCCGCGGAGGCTGCTGATGACCGGCTGCTGCCGGATCCGGCGCCGCTGGACCCGGTGCTGCCGGACCCGCTGCTGCCGGGCCCGACGCCGTTTGGTGACCGGGACTCTGACGACGAGCCGGTGGACGGACCCAGCTGCGCGACGGCGAGGCCCGCGACGGTACTTCCGTCGGTGGAGGTGTGATAGCTGAAGAGCAGCACGAGCCCGGTGATCGTGGACAGGATTGCCGTGACGATGCGACGCATGTCGCTCCTTTCGATGCTCGGATGCCGGCTGGACAGCAGGTCAGTAGGTCAAAACGAGAAGCGCTCGATGTGGACGTGCTGGGGCGGTACGCCGGCTGCGGCGACCGCGCTCTCGGCGGCGTCCATCCAGCCGGGGCTGCCACAGATGAACACGTCGTGTCCGGCGATGTCGGGAACCAGCTGCCGCAGGGCCGGGACCTCACCCAGGTAGGCGGCGTGCTGCGGCAGCCAGCTGGCCCGCCCCGTCGCCCGCGGGCCGGTGACCACGAAGAAACGGGCCCCCCGGCTCTTGGCCAGCGCGGACAGCTCGTCGACCAGGATCCGGTCGGTGTCGGAGTGGGTCCGGTAGACCAACGTCACGTCGCCGGGGCGCTGGTCCAGCTCCTCCAGCAGCGCCCGCATCGGGGTGATCCCGATACCCGAGGCCATCAGCAGGACCTTTCGGCGGGTCCGCACCCCCTCGTGCAGCCGGCCGTAGGGGCCCTCGAAGGCCACCTTCGTCCCCGGCCGCAGGCCCGCCAGGGCTGACGAACCATCCCCGAGGTGGGCCGCGGTGATCCGCAGCGTGCGCCCATCGGGTGCCGCCGACAGCGAGTAGGGGTGGGCCCGGGTGAACCCCGGCCCGTCCAGGAACCGCCACTGCAGGAACTGACCCGCCCTGGCCGGCAACCGGTCCAGCCGCCGGCCGGACATCACCACCGTGGTGACCGTGTCGGACTCGGCAACCACATGCTTGACCACGAGCCGATGGCGCAGGCTGCGCCACAACGGCTGGCCGACGCGGAAGACCAGCACCGCTGCGGCCGCGGCAGCCCACATCGTCCACCAGAAAGCCGTGGCCCACCGGGAGGTCAGGAACTCCTTGCCGGTCCACAGCTGGTGCGGCAGGGCAAGACCCACACCCAGGTAGGCGTACAGGTGCAGCAGGTGCCACGACTCATACCGAATCCGGGCCCGGGCCATCTTGACCGAGGTCATCGGCACCATCACCAGGGCCAGCGTGCCGGCGATCGCCAGCAGCATCCCCGGGTAGTTGAGCGTGAAGTCGACGATGGTGCCCCAAAGGCCCTTGGGTGAGGCGGCGGCATACCCGGCGGTGATGGTCACGACGTGGACCACCATCAGGTTGAACGAGGTGAAACCCACCAGGCGGTGCCGCCGGGCCAGCTCGTCCTGCCCGTAGGACTGCTCCACCCAAGGAATCCGCGCCATGAGCAGCACCTGGATCAGCAACAGGTCCGAGGCCACCAGACCGGTCAACCGACCCGCGCTGGTCAGTGCGCCGCCCAGACCTGTTGGTCCTGAAAGTGACTGAACCCCACGGCCGGCCACCCACAGCGCGACCACGACCAGCATCGAGGACCACGCGAAGATACCCGCCGCGTCCCGCCACCACCGGGGAACGACGCGCCACACCGAACCGCGGCGGCCCAGCATCAGGGCAGGCAGACCAACCGCCGCCGGCGTCGACGAGCGGGAGAGCGTTTTTCGTGAGGTCCCCACATCCATAAGGGTGCTCGAGGATCCTTGGAGGATTCTGTGAGCCATTCTGTGACGTCCTGTGACGAAGACGTCGAAACCGGCACGTCAACCAGGACCGAGACCGACATCGACTCAGGCATCGACACAGGGACAGGCAGGCCGCTCCTTAGGGGAGGGCACCGCCCCAACCCGCATACTGCACACGTGAGTACAAGCGTGAGCCTCCTGCTGGTCGAGGACGACCTCGAGCTGGCGGCCATGCTCACCCGGCTTCTTGGCGACGAAGGATATGAGGTCACCCACGCCCCGGACGGTCAGCGGGGTCTCCACCTCGGGCTCACCCGAACGTTTGCCGTCCTGGTCATCGACCGCGGTCTGCCTGCCATCGAGGGCCTGGATCTGCTGTCCAGGCTCCGGCGCAAAGGCGTCACCGCGCCGGCACTGATCCTCTCGGCCCGGGGCACCACCGCTGACCGGATTGACGGCCTGGACGCCGGCGCCGAGGACTACCTGACCAAGCCCTTTGACATCGGTGAGCTCCTCGCCAGGTTGCGTGCGCTCCAGCGCCGCCACACCTCGACGTCCCGGGTGCTCCACCTCGGCCGTCGCGTCCTCGACCTGGAGAGTCGCCTCGTCCTCGAGCCGGGCGCCGACCCTGCGACGGGAGTGTCGTTGTCGGAGCGCGAGTCCCAGCTTCTTGAGGTCCTTGCGAGGCGGCCACGCCAGGTGTTCTCCCGTGCCGACCTGCTCGAGCTGGTCTTCACCGACGCAGAGTCTGAGGTCGTCACGGACACGTACGTCCACTACTGTCGCCGCAAGCTGGGACGTGATGCGATTCGAACGGTCCGCGGCCTCGGCTATCAGCTGGGGTCAACGTGACGAGCTCGTTGGCTCGTCCGCAAAGAGACGATGACCTGGTACGCAGAGCGGCCCGGAGACTTGGACTGCAGGCGGCTGCTCTCGTGGCACTTTCCGTGATCGTGCTGGTGGCGCTGGGCACATTGCTTGTCCTGCGCCAGCAGAACGCCTCCGCGGAGGCGCTCCTTCGTCAGGCGTCGGCCCGCGCCGACGATGTTCAGGACCCGCCCGCGGGGACGTGGCTGGTGCTCAGTGGTGCCGACGGGTTGCAGCTCTCCCCCGGCATCCCATCGGTGTTCCCGGACCGCGTTGCGCTCGCACAGGTTACGCGCTCCGGCCAGTCCCAGACGAGGCAGGCGGACGTGGGGTCGTCCGAGTATCTGGTGCGCACCGATCGGCAGGGAGATCGGACCATCCAGGCGATCCTCGACCTGGGACCACAGCACCGCCAGCGCGCCGACCTGACGGGAATCCTGTTGGGGGTGGGTGCAGTCGGACTCGTTCTCTCGGCGTTCGCGGGAACCCTCCTTGCCCGTCGAGCGGTCCGCCCGCTGTCCGATGCCCTTACCCTGCAACGGTCGTTCGTCGCAGATGCCAGCCATGAGCTGCGCACCCCTCTGACGCTGTTGAGCACCAGGGCCCAGATTCTGCGGAGGTCTCTGATCGCGCACGGCGTTGACGCCTCCGTGGTGACCGATGCCGATGGCGTTGTGTCGGACGCTGCACGAATGACCGACGTCCTGGACGAGCTGCTCGTCGCGGCCGATCCCTGGACCAGCCCGGAGCTTGCTCCGGTCGAGCTGGTGTCGCTGTGCGCCGAGCTCATCGAGAGCGCCCGTGACTACGCGTCTGGTCGTCAGGTAGCCCTCATCCTTGATCGACCACCAGAGGATGCCGTTACCACCCATGGCAACGCTGTAGGGCTCCGGCGAGCGGTCCTGGCGATCCTCGACAACGCCATCGAGCACACCCCCAGATCAGGGACGGTGACGGTGTCGCTGGGACACCAAGGTCCGAACGCGGTCATCGACGTCTCTGACACGGGTTCGGGAATCGCACCGGATGAGATCGAACGGGTCTTCGACCGGTTCCACTCCGGTCACCAGAAGGCCAGCCGTCGGAGCTACGGCCTGGGGCTGGCGCTGGCCCGAGAGGTCGTCACCCGGCACGGGGGTCGGGTGACGGTCGAGACGACCTCGGCCCGCGGGACCACGTTCCGGGTCTGGCTCCCCCGTGTGACCTGATCGCCCGATGGACCTCGAGGACTACATCAGGCCAGGCCGAGGTGTCCGGCTTCTTCCCACAGCTCTTCACGAACTCTGGGATGGGCGGCGTGCTCGATCAGGTGACGCGCCTGGGTCTTCTCGTCATAGCCGTACAGCTTGGCCACACCTTGCTCGGTCACCACTGCGGTCTGCTGGAAGGATGACACCGGCTCATCGAGCAGGGGCACGACTGCAGAGACATCGGCGCGCGGGTGCCAGCTGCGCAACGCGATGAACGCCTGCCCGCCCGGCGAGTGCAGGGCTCCCACGATGAAGTCTGTCTGTCCGCCGTACCCCGAATGGATCCGGGCGTCGATCCGTGAGGCGTTGGCCTGACCGAAAAGGTCCACCTCGAGCGCAGAGTTGACGCTCGTCATCGCGCGGTTGGCTGCGATCAGCGTCGGGCTGTTGGTCTTCTCGGTCCGAAGCATCTGGACGCGGGGGTTGCCGTCCACCCAGTCGTAGAGCTCGCGCGAGCCGAAGCAGAAGGACGCGGTGATCGGATGTCCTTCGTCGAGGGCGTGGGCGGCGTCCAGACCCAGCAACCCGTCGGAGAACATCTCGGTCCAGATCCGAAGTCCACGCCGCTGCTTGGCCAGAGCCTGGAGGGTGCAGTCAGGAACCACCCCGATGCCAAGCTGCAAAGTCGCCCCATCGCCGATCATGGCGGCAATGCTTTCGGCGATGACCAGACTGGAGTCATCAACCGGACTGGCGTGACCGGCTGGCAGCTCGAGGTCGATCTCCACCGCCAGGTCGACCAGGTCGGTGGCGATCTGGGAGTCCCCGAACGTATACGGCATAGAGGAGTTGATCGCCGCGATCACGAGGCCACCACGCGCGCGACAGGCCTCGAGCGCCGCTGGCAGGACGTTGACCTCGGTACCCAGGCTCAGCAGCCCATCACGCGGTGGCGCGCAGTGCAGGACCACGACATCGGGGGGCATGGTCTGCTGAAAGAGCATGGGTGCCAGCGACAACCTGCTCGGGATATATGAGAGAGCTGGGTGGTGGCGCATCCCAGGTCCAACGAAACAGGTCTCGGCCACCACACCCGGTCGGTCGGGCACTCCCACCTGGGCGTTGAGCATGAACAGCCGATAGCTCTCGAACGAGCGGTCGATGGCGTCAACGACCAACCACGGGGTGGCGCTGTTGCCACCTGCGACGACCCGCGGAACCCCTTCAATGAGGTCAAGGTGAGTCTGAAGCTGTTCAAGGCTGACTGTCCGCAAAGTTCATGGCTCCCAATATGTCGTCCCGGAACTGCCCGATGGCGATGTGGGACCTAGGCAGAGTCTTTCACGTTGTTCAGGACGGCCCGAACCTCGCCATGCTCGGTGTCGGCGGCCCCCCCATCGGTCGGGACAAAGCGGCGCCCGGCGATGGCCTCAACCTCGATCCGGATGAAATGCGGTTTGGGGCCGGTGTGCCAGGGGAAGAGGGGAAGCTCGGTCATCTCCAGCACGTCGTACAGCTTGTTGACCCGCGCTGCGTGACCCTTGACAACGACACTCCAGGCGAGACAGGTCATCGGGTCCTGCCCTTCGGCCTCAAAAGCGACCTGTTGCCCGGCGCAGGCGGCAAGCTTGGTACCGGCCGCGCTGCGGAATACGACACTCTCCTGGCCGATGACGTAGTTGACCGGGAAGATGTCCGGGTGGCCGTTGACAGTAACCGCCAGGCGCCCCACCTCGGCTCGACGCAGCAAGGCCCAGGACTGCGACGTTGACAGCCCGTCCTTGTTGATCGGCTCGACATAGCCCACAGCACCAGTCTCGCCCCATCTGATCCGCCGTGGAAGCCCTTCGTTGCAACCCGCGGCAGGGCCAGCCCAGCCCAACACCGGTCAGCCTGATCTGCTCAACCGCGGGAGGAACGCCCAGGCTTGGTGGGATGGGTCACGGCGAACACTGCCGCCTGGGTCCGGCGCTCCATGCCGAGCTTGCCAAGCACTGCAGTGATGTAGTTCTTCACCGTCTTCTCCGCCAGGGACATGGCCTCACCGATCTGACGGTTCGTCATGCCACCTGCTACGTAGTCCAGAACTCGTCGCTCTTGAGGGGACAACAGCCGGAGCCTGGGATCGGAGTCGGCGTTCGTGGTCCACCCGTTGCGGACCCGGTCTATGGTCGCGGGGTCGATCAGCCGCTCGCCGGCAGCAACGGCGCGAATGGCTTCGATCAGGCCATTTCCCTTGATGTCCTTGAGCAGGTAGCCGGCTGCGCCGGCCAGGATGGCGGTGGCGAGCGCCTGCTCGTCGTCGTAGGAGGTCAGGATCAACCCGGCGATCGAGGGGTCCACCGAGCGGACCTCCCGGCAGACGTCGATGCCCGAGCCATCTGGCAACCTCGCGTCGAAGATCGCCACGTTCGGGCGTAGAGCGGGTATCCGGCGGCTGGCTTCGACGGCGGAGCCGGACTCGCCCACGACCTCGAAGTCATCCACGGTCTCAAGCAGCTCTCGAAGTCCGCGTCGCACGATCTCGTGGTCGTCGAGGAGAAATATGCGGATGGTCATCTGGTCACCACCGTTGTCATCTCGGGTTCGGCTTGCATCAACCGACAATCTCCCACTGGCCCCACGCGACACAGTGCCATTGGTCCCTGAATCACTCTCCTCGGCCACTCGCGCGTCGTGTCGATGGGGAGGGCGCGACTTTCAGGAGTCCTGGTCGGAGAGGTCAGCCGCGTGGTCTACGTGACCCGACACGACCCGGCGAACACCCTTGACAGACTGGGCGATCGAGGTGGCGGCCGCCCGGTCGCGATCCGAGGTTGTGCCTGAGATACGTACGACGCCATAGCTCACCTCTGCCTGCCAGGACTCCAGGCCTATCTCTGCGAAGGCCTTGGATATCTCAGCGCGAATCTCGTTGTCGGGTCGGGCAAGGGCCCCGATGACATCACTGCGGCTGACGACGCCCAGGAGAGACTCGCCACGGACCACAGGGGCGCACTTCCATCCGGTCCTCGCAAAGATCTGAGCCAGCTCGGAGACATCGTCGTCCTCGCGCACGGTGTAGGGGTTGGCCGTCATGACCTGGCTCACCGTGGTCAGCATCGGTCCCGATGGCGGAGCGACCAGGCGCATGTGGGCCCGAGGATCAGGTTCCAGAAGCTCCTTGAGCAGGTCAGCCTCGCTGATGATGCCGACCAGGTGCCCGGAAGGGTCCACGACAGGAAGGCTGCTCACCTTCGCGCTCGCCATCACCTGCAGCGCTGCTTCGATTGAGGCACGTTCGTGCACCTTGAATGCGGGACTGCTCATGATCTCGCGGACGAGCATGTCGGAACTCCTCAGAACTCGAAGCCAACTCACGCAATGCCGGCGGTGGCCAGCCCCGCACACTCGCGGCGAACCCATCGTACCGAGACGAAATTTGCGCCGTCAGTCGCGCTCCGCCGAAGCCTGCCAGAGCAGGGTCGTGCCGTGGGGAGTCCTGTTCCTGAGGGTCAGTGACCCCCCGCGGGACTCGGCCCGTTGGCGCAGGTTGTCCAGACCGCTCTCGACGACTTCTGTTGGGACGCCGACGCCGTCGTCGACGACCTCGATCTGGATGGAGTCGTCGCTGGTGACCAGAACGCTGACACGGGATGCCCGAGCGTGTCTCGCGACGTTGGCCAGACCCTCACGAATGACGGCAACCAGATCAGCCTCGAGGTCGGCCCTCAGATTGTCCAGAGGTCCGTCGATACGCAGATCTGGCTGGAAGCCGAGTGCCTCACCGGAGGCACGGACCAGGTCCGGGATCTCCTCACCAAGGGTCCGGGTGGGTCGTTCCCGATGCAGCTCGAAGATGGTGTGCCGAATGTCCTTGATGGCGGCATCCAGCTCGTCCACGGCCTCGTTGAGCCTCGAGGCGGTCGAGGGCGCGTGCACCTGGCGCCCAGCCGCCTGCAAAGACAGACCCGTGGCGAACAGACGCTGGATGACCAGGTCGTGCATGTCGCGAGCAATCCGCTCGCGGTCCTCGAGAAGGGCAAGGCGCGACCGGTCCCGCTGGCTGCGTCCGGCCACCAGCGCAAGCCCCATCTGCTGGGTCAGCGCCGCCAGGAGGGGTACGACGTTCTCCACAAAGGTCTCGGCCTCCATGGCCCAGGCCACGGCGAGGACACCGATCTCGTCATCCCCCACGACGATCGGCAGCAGCGCGGTCGGTCCATGCTGATCCGCGACGCCCAGCTCTCGCACCTCCTGCGAAAGCTCGTCAACCGTCAGGTCACCCGGCCAGGTCAGCAGAAGCACCGGCTCTCGCGCCGCCACGATCTCCCGCCAATGGCCTTTGTGCAGAACGGTTCCGATCGCGACCCTGGCCCGCTCAACCGCCTCGGGAGTCTCGCCGCATCGAACCGCCCTCACCAACAGGTCGTCCTCGTCGTCATAGAGCGCAACCATCGCGAGCTGGGCCTGGGACAGCTCCCGGGTGCGCCTGGCCAGGGCGTCCATCGCTGATCCCTCGCCCCGCCCCTCGAAGAGAAGCTGGGTGACGTCCCCCGTCGTCTGGAGCCACCTGCGCTGCTGGCGGCTCCGCTCATACTGGCGCGCGTTCTCGATCGCGATGCCGGCTGCCGCCGCGAGAGCGACCAGGATCGCCTCGTCGTCAGGGGTGAACTCGCTGGCGCCCTGTTTCTCGGTCAGGTAGAGGTTGCCGAAGACCTCGTCCCGGATTCGGACGGGCGTGCCAAGGAAGCTGTGCATCGGTGGGTGGTTGGGCGGGAAACCGTAGGAGTCGGGGTGGTCGCGAATCTCACGCAGACGTCTGGGACGGGGGTCCTGAACGAGCAGCCCGAGCACGCCATGCCCGCTGGGAGGCTCCCCCACCGCCTCACGTTCCTCCTTGGTCAGCCCGCGCGTCACGAACTCCACCAGATGCTCACGGTCGGGGCCAAGAATTCCCATGGCCCCATACTTCGCGTCGACGAGCTCACAGGCCGAACGCACGATACGGGTGAGAACCTCGGACAGCTCGAGGTCCGCGGTAACGGCCATGACGGCATCCAGGAGGGCAGTCAGTCGCTCCTGTGCACGACCGGATGCCCTTGCGCGGCTGCGTAGCTCGTCGAGCACCTCGTCGCTGCTCGAGGCGACACGGGTCGACGGGTGAGGTGGTGCTCCTTCGGTGTCGCGCTCGGACTGCACCTTGCTGATTCTAGGCATGCCTTGCTGGGGACTGGCGCTGAGGCGCTGAGTTGCTCAGGCGGTGGTGAACCCAGCGCCGCGCGACGCATGGAGCTGCGACTCGGGGCCCTTGATGGTGAGCACATCGCACTGAGCGTGTTCCTGACAGTACTGACCCACCCGGACAACGGCGGTGGGCGCGTCGCGACCGACAACAAGGACTGCTGCGCCGGTACTGCGTTCCACGAGCATCCGCGCCGCGTCACCTTCTACAGTCTCAAAGGTGCATGGAACGCGTCTCTGCCGATGCAGGGCGCGCAGGGCGACGCCGAACATCGCCCCATCCATATCCGAGCGATCCTCGGCGCTCAGACCGGCCGGCATCACCTGGACGAAGCGGACCCGTGTTCCCCGCTGTACCGCCTCGTGGACCGCCGCACGAGCGACAAGGATCGCCATCCCGTCGTTGACCAGCCCGGCCACCACGTCGCGTGGGTGGTTCTGCGGCTGCGTGCCCGCGGAACCGAGGCCGGTGGATGTCTGCATGAGCCGATGGTGGCGCCGAACCGTGGCTGAGGGCCAGAGTCAAAGGTCCCGCCGTCCCTGAGTCTGGCTCGTGACCGCTGCTGCACGGCACGGGACCTAGTTCCCTACCCCCGCGCAGGCGAAACGACCACTGTTGAGGTGAGCTGAACCCAGATCTCACATGGAGGCGCCATGAGCACCAGCCCCGTTCCGCGCGGCACCATCGTCGTCGGTGTCGACGGCTCGTCAACAAGTGATCTGGCCCTTGACTGGGCAGTCGAGGAGGCGGAACGAAGAGCGCTGCCGTTGCACATCATCCACGCCTTCTCCTACGGGTACCCGATGACGGACGTCGGGATCGACTATGCGATCAGCGGCTTGCGACAGCTCGCTGACCAGGTTCGCAAGGACGCAGTCGCCCGTGCTCGCCGTGCAGGCCCCGGCCTGGTCATCACCTGGAGCGAGCCGGCAAGCCGTCCGGCGCCGGCGCTCCTGGAGGCCTCAGAGACCGCGGACACGCTGGTGCTGGGAGCCCGGGGCATGAGCGCGGCCCGTGGGGTGTTCATCGGGTCGGTGTCTGTACAGGTCGCAGCGCACGCCTCCTGCCCGGTGGTCATCGTCCACGACACCGCGGGATGCACCGGTGCCGACGACCCCGTAGTTGTGGGTGTTGACGGCTCGGAGGTATCGGGCACGGCCATCGCCTACGCCTACGAGCAGGCGTCGTCACGCGGAGTGGGGCTGACCGTCGTTCACGCCTGGTGGCTGGACAACGCCGAGGAAGCCGCGGCCGCGGCCATCTGGACCGTGGACTGGGCGACCTTCGCCAAGGAAGAGCAGGCCCTCGTGGCTGAGTCCCTGGCCGGCTGGGAGGAGAAGTATCCCGATGTCCCCGTACGCCGGCACAGTGTCCGCGGTCTACCGGTCGAGGCCCTGGTCCGGCAGAGCAAGGACGCCTGTCTGGTCGTCGTGGGCACCCGTGGCCGCGGCGGGTTCGGCGGGCTGCTCCTGGGATCGGTGAGCCAGGGCGTCATGCACCGCGCCCAGTGCCCGGTCGCCATCGTTCACGGCCAGAGGCAACCACGTGCTGAGTGGGATGACCCCTCCGGCCCTGGCGTGCACGAGCTGCCCCTTCCGCCCGTGCGCGAGCACACCTGACCAGGACAGCTCCAAGGGCCATCCTCAACGATGGGGGCTCCGCTCCCCATCAGGCAACGAAGATGCAGAACGGGTGTCCCGACGGATCCGCGAACACGAACAGCGGTTCGTCGGCGTCGTCAGTCCGGTCGAGAAGGAGGTCCGCGCCGAGGGCCTCCGCTCGTTCACGCTGTCTACGCAGCTCAGCACTGCTTGAGACCGTGAAGTCAACGTGCAGCTGCATCGGGACATCGTGCGCGGGCCACGTTGTCCGAGGCAGGAGCTCGACCTGCTGGAAGGCGAGCTTGCGCACCCCGCCGGAGTCCACGAGCACGAGCCAGTCCGCCTCGTCGGGTGTCCCGTCCGCGGGAGCTTCGTCGCCAGGCCGGTATGACAGCCCGAGCAGCTGCCGGTAGAACTCGGCGAGCTCTCGTGGTCTGGTGGTGTCCAGAACCGTGTGCAACAGCTGCGGGTACTCAGAGTTCTCGCTGCTCTCGCTGCTCACACTGCGAACAGCTCCCCGTCCGGGTCAACCAACGGGGTGCGGGCAGCTCGCATTGAATTGGTGATCGGGCAGGGCCTGAAGCCTTTGACGATCAGATACACGCCCAGCGAGAGCTCCCAGACGGCTATCGGAAGTGCTGCGAGGAGTGCCACAGACCCGATGCGGTCGATGACTCCGAACATGGTGAGGATGACGGCGGTGAGGTGCAGCGGGGCACCGATGAGTCCGATCACGGGAAGCACGCGTGGCACGAGGCCGGATCGGTACATCAGGGTGCCCAGCAGGAGGGCGTTGATGCCCGGCATGAGGCTCTGTCCGAGCGTGAACGCCCAGTTGTAGGTCGCGACGTGCGACGCGCCGATGGTGGCCAGCGAGGCCGCGTCGGCTCCGGTCGAAGTGCCCAGGTCCTGGTGCAGGGTCACGAGCGAGAGCAGGCTCGCGACGCCGGTGAAGATCATGGCGGCTTCAAGGGTGCGAGACGCGACAAAGCCAAGGGCCATGCCTTCGTTCTGTCGCCTGACCACCGGATACAGCGTGACCGCAGTGCCGATGCCGGCGAGGCCGACTATCACCTCGAGGAAGCAGCCCCAGAGCGCGCCAGTGTCGGCGGCGGAGCTGAGGATGAAGCCCTTGCCCTTCACTGAGCTGTAGAGGCCGAGTGTGGGGATCGAGACAAAGGTAACCACGTAGAAGATGCCTGCGACGAGCGCGATCCGTCTGTCTCTACTCACGTCGACTCCTTCTTGACCGAGGTATACCGAGGTATAAGGCGTACGTAAAGTGGACCCCATCCTGGGCGCCGTGGGCTCCGCCACCTGTTGTATCGCGACGTGTTGAACGGCGTAGTCAGCTGCGGGTGAGTACAACCTTCAGGGCGCCGGTGTCGGCGGAACGCGAGAAGACGTCATACGCCTTCATGAAGTCGTCCAGCATCAGCACCTCCTCGTCGCTGACCCCAGCAGGGACCGCATAGGTCGAGGTGTCCGCGAAGGGGACCCGGACATACTCCGCGGCTACGACGGTTCCAACGGACCGCAAATTCACCGTATTTTCGGTGGGTCGTAGCGGCTAGGGCCTGTGAGGTCCAGGGTGACCCAACGGGCATTCTTGCTATTGGCTTCCAGATGAGAGCGGGATACCTTTAGCTGTCGACACGGGCGTGCGACCCGCCGTCCGGATGAAGAGCTGGGCCGCGACCAAGGTAATGCGATGAGTGCTTTAGTTTTTGAAGCCGATCCCGCCGGCCGATATATCCACTGGGGAGTCGTCCTGATCTCGGTGACCAACCTCCTGGTCATCGTGGCGATGGTCATTCTGTTCATCCTCGCCCTGCTGGTGCCGTTCCCGGGGCACGGGCGCGGCGACGACGAGGAACGGCGCCAACCATGACGACCCGTGCGGAGACGCCTGGTTCTGACCAGACCTCTGACCCGGGCAGCTGGACCGTCCGGGTCCGTCACGGAATCGTGGGACTCGTGCCTCCTGGAGAGGCACTCCCTGACCGTCAGCCTGTTTATGTTGCTTCATGGATCTATGTGTTCGGCGTGGCCACATTGGCAGCCCTCGCAGTTGTTATCCTCACCGGCGGAGTTCTTGCGATCGGTGGTGCGGCGTGGTGGCACGTGTCTTCTTTGGGACGGTTTGTCAACTCCCTTCACCTATGGAGCGTTGAGCTGTTCTTCGCTTTCATGGTTATCCACCTGTGGGGTAAGTACTGGATGGCCGCCTGGCGCGGTGGTCGCGCAATGACGTGGATCACCGGCATGGTGCTTTTCGTCACCTCGATCGGGACGGCGTTCACCGGCTACCTCTCGCAGACCAACTTTGCTGCCCAGTGGATCGCAGCCGAGGGCAAGGACGGCATCAACTCCATCGGCGTCGGCGCCTGGTTCAACGTGCTCAACCCCGGGCAGATGCTGCTCTGGCACGTGGTCCTGCTGCCCTTCGCCGTGGGCGCGATCACCGTGATCCACGTCATCCTGGTCCGGCGCCATGGCGTCGTTCCACCGATCGACGCAGTAGATCCCTCCAGCACCAGGGAGGCATGAGCCATGACCACCTCGCCTCCCAGGACTGCGACGGCACCCCCTGCGCCAGCTAGGCGACGTGACGCGACGCCGGACTCACATGCATTCCCGACCCGGCCCTACGACCTGGTCAAGGAGTTCGTCATAGCCCTGCTCGTCGTCTCTCTCCTCACCGTTGCGCTCGCTGCGGTCTTCTCCTCACCCGACGAGAAGGCGATCACAATGTCGACGTGGGCGAAGGAGGCTCCCAACGACGTCATCGCCACGGCGACCTCGGAGCTCGCCGGAACCTCCGTGAGCGCGACCTACGGGGCGCCGTACAACACCGCGAGCGACGGTCAGACGATTGGACCACTTTCCTTGCAGAAGTGGGGCGGAGTTCGCATCCCCATCGACTCCGCCGGTCTCGTCCTCGGCCCTCTCAGCGGCGTCACCGGCGACTCAGCCCTCACCTCAGCCCTGAGTACCTGGAGCTCGGCAACGCCCGACCAGCAGAGCAAGTGGGCAACCGACTACGCAGACGCCTTGGGCAAGGCTCCCGACGGCGACCCGGCAAAGGTCGCCGCTTCGGACTACGGCCCCGTGCCGATGCTCTCAGCCGGGCTCCTGGCGCTGGCCGGCTCAGGTGGGCTGGAGGGCGACCTCACCTCCTCAGGCAACTTCTATGGAGGCGACCAGACCAAGTCGCTCCTGCTTCTCTCCGACGGCACGTACCTGGAGGACCAGGCGGTCGCGCGCAAGCTCGGCGGCGACCAGTGGGGCATGATGAACGAGACGGGCAACTACCCGGGGCAGCCCTGGATGTGGCTCTACACGTTCTGGTACCAGATCTCGCCCTTCGCGACCGAGGGGACCTATGGCGGCGACAATGCTGACGCGCTCGTATGGGCCCTGATGATGGTGCTCACCCTCGCGCTGACCCTTGTCCCGTTCATCCCCGGACTGCGCTCGATCCCCCGCTGGATCCCGGTCCATAGGCTGGTCTGGCGCGACTACTACCGGAGGGCCCATGGCTGAGCCAGCTTCGCCATAGCTGCCCGTAGGACGGGACCGACTTGAAGCCGAAGTTAGGTAACCCTTACTCTTGAGTGGTCCCGCCCGAAATGGCACGCGAAGCTGAGGTATCTCTGTGAGCTTGACGACCACCATGCTGCTAGGCCTCATCGCCGGCGTCACGATCTTGCTGGGGCTGCCGATAGGGCGGCTCCGCCGACCCGCGCCCGCGCTGAGGGCTCTGCTGAATGCCACCGCGATCGGCATCCTGCTGTTCCTGGTCTGGGACGTCTTCTCGGCCGCCTGGGCACCGATCGACGAAGCGCTGTCCGCGTTCCACGAAGGCAAGGGTGGGCTGGGAGCTGCCGCCGGCTACGGTGCGCTGTTCACCGCCGGTCTGGCCGTGGGGCTGCTCTCACTTGTCTACTACGAGAGCTGGATGGCGCGCCAGTTCGCCGAGGCGACCCGACCGGTCCAACCCCCAACCGTTGAACGTCCGTATGGACCCGGCGCAGCTGCCGTGGACGAGCTCAAGGCCCGGCGAACCGGCCGGATAGCGTCCTGGTCACCCGCCCAGCGACTTTCGCTGCTGATCGCCGTGGGTATCGGGCTGCACAACTTCGCCGAGGGCCTGGCCATCGGTCAGTCAGCCGCGAGCGGCGAGATCGCCCTGGCCTTGCTGCTGGTCATCGGCTTCGGACTGCACAACGCCACTGAGGGGTTCGGCATCGTTGCGCCGCTGGCCGGGGACATGGACCAGGAGGGTCACTTGCGTCGACCGAGCTGGGGGTTCCTGCTCTCCATGGGCGCCATCGGTGGTGGTCCGACATTCGTCGGAACCATCATCGGTCACGGTTTCGCCAGCGAAGCCCTGAGCGTCGTCTTCCTCACGCTGGCCGCCGGATCGATCGTCTATGTCGTCATGCAGCTGGTCACCGTCGCAGCAAAGGCCCGCCGCCCGGACCTCCTGGCCTACGGCGTGCTGCTCGGACTCTTCGCCGGCTTCCTCACCGACGGCGTGGTGATCGCAGCCGGGGTCTGAGTACTCGGCTGAACTTGGCTGCCCTCGGCTGCACTGGACTACGTGCTAGAGCCAGTTGCGCCGGCGGAACATCACGTACAGGGCCGTGGCCAGCGCGGTGATCACCACTGAGCTGGCAATGAGGCCGGAGTGCTGGCCGAACCCGGGGTAGGCCACGTTCTGGCCGAACCATCCCGTGACCGCGGTGGGCACGGCGATGATGGCCGCCCAGCCAGTGAGCTTCTTCATCACCGTGTTCAGCCGGGCATCCTGCAGCGAGAGGTTGGTCTCGAAGACCGTGGTGACCATGTCCCGGAGCGACTCGGTCC
>JBDTOA010000018.1:0-16095 GCA_039933475.1 Dermatophilaceae bacterium | reverse complement strand
CGGGTTGTTCTCGAGCGCGCCAGCGGCTATCGCGGACAGCGTTCGCGCCTGTACCGCAAGGCCAAGGAACAGGTCACCCACTCACTCGGGTACGCCTACCGTGACCGCCGGGCACGCAAGGGTGACTTCCGTCGCCTGTGGATCCAGCGGATCAATGCGGGCGCGCGCGCCAACGGCATGACCTACAACCGCTTCATCCAGGGGCTGAAAGCTGCCGACGTCGAGGTCGACCGTCGCATGCTGGCCGAGCTGGCCGTGAGCGATGCTCCTGCATTCGCTGCTCTGGTCGAGATTGCTCGGGCCCACGTGCCGGCGCAGACCGCTGCCAGCGACAGCGACAGCAACGTCAGCGTCTGAGTCAAGCCACAGCTTGTCCGCCGGTTCGACGTCCCCAGATCTGAGCAGAAGGTGCTGACCAACATCAGTTCCGACCGGGTCAGGTCCGTGCGGGCGTTGAGCCGGCGTTCTGCGCGTGAGCGCGAGGCGCTTTTCCTCGCCGAAGGCCCCCAGGCCGTCCGCGAGGTCGTCGTCCACCGCCCCGAGCTGGTCAAGGACCTGTACGTCGATGCGGAGGCCGGCACCGGCCATGCGGCTGTGCTTGACGCCGCAAAGGCCAGTGGTGTGTCCATCCGCGAGGTCAGTCACGAGGTCTTGGCTGCGATGTGCGACACACAGGTCCCGCAGGGAATCATCGCGGTGTGCCGGTCGCTCGATGTCGACCTGGACGCGGTCCTGGACCGCGGGCCCGGGCTCCTGCTTATCCTCACCAATGTCCGTGACCCCGGTAATCTCGGCACGGTGATCCGCAGTGCCGACGCTGCGGGTGCTGACGCAGTACTGGTCAGCGACTCGAGCGTCGATATCTACAACCCGAAAGTCGTCCGTTCGACGGCAGGATCCCTCTTCCACCTCCCAGTCGTGACGGGTCTGCCCATCCCGTTGCTGCTGGCGCGCGTCCGTGACGCGGGCGTGAAGCTCTTGGCGGCGGACGGCGCGGGGGAGTCCCGGCTGGCCGACGTAGACCTGAGCGTTCCGCACGCCTGGGTGATGGGAAATGAGGCCTGGGGTCTCGAGTCTGGTGTTCTGCAGGCCTGCGACTCGGTGGTCCGGGTCCCGATCTACGGCAGGGCCGAGTCTTTGAACCTCGCCATGGCCGCGACACTCTGCCTGTTTGCATCGGCGGGCGTGCAGCACGGGGAGGGCAATAGTGGCTAAAGTCGCACCCATGGGACAAGGGTCGAACGCATCGGGGGACGCGCGTTCCTCTGGGTGGCATGCCGCCGTATGTGACATACACCCTGACGGCCTTTTGGTTGCTGACGAGAACGGACTGCTTGTCTACGTGAACAGGCAGGCCGCGCTCATCGTCGGAACGCCTGCTGCTGACCTGCTCGGCCGAGACATCCGCATCGCAATTCCCTTGCAGGAGAACGATGGCCGGTCCTGGTGGGCCTGCACGGATCCCTGGAAGGGGCTGGCCATTCGGTCCGGCCACCGCGAGAAGCTGTTGATCATTCCGGGGCGCCAAGAGGTCCTCGTCACCGCCAGGTACGTGCGGCCGGGTCGCAGTATGCCGGTCAGCCAGGTAGTGGTCGCGCTCAGGGACGCCGAGGCCCGGCGACGCGCCGAGGCAGGCAACTCCGCGTTGATCTCGACGGTCGCACACGAACTACGCTCGCCCCTCACCTCGGTGAAGGGCTTTTCTTCGACGTTGCTGCGTCGCTGGGACCGTTTCACCGACGACCAGAAGCGGCTCATGCTGCAGACCATCGAGGCCGACGCCGACAGGGTCACCAGACTGATCACCGAGCTGCTGGACATCTCCCGAATCGACGCCGGACGGCTCGAGGTTCGCAAGCAGCCCGTGGATGTTGTTGCGGCCATCAGCCGGCACATCGAACGATTCGTCGCCAGTGGATATGACCGGGACCGATTCGTCCTCGACGGCGGGGAGAAGGTCCTGCCGGAGGTGTGGGCCGACCCCGACCGGCTCGACCAGATCCTGGCCAACCTGATGGAGAACGCCGTACGCCACGGGGAGGGGACTGTCAGCCTGAAGGTCGTCCCCACCGGACCCGAAGGCGACGAGGACGTCGCCGTCACCGTCTCTGACGAGGGTGAGGGCATCGCACCCGAGCACTACCCCATGATCTTCACCAGGTTCTGGCACAGCAGCCGCCGGGGCGGCACGGGCTTGGGCTTGTACGTCGTGAGGGGCCTCGTCGAGGCCCACGGTGGCAAGATCAGCGTCGGCCGCGCCAAGGGAGGCGGGGCCGAGTTCCGGTTCACCTTGCCGGCGGGCGCACCCGAGCACGTTCTCTGACCGGCTCCTGTCCGAACCCATGGGAGCACCGTTCCTGCCGGTGTGAGGCCTCCGGACAGTGTCGGAGCGGCGTTCGGAAGGTTGAGCCCGGCCTCTAGACTCACCCTGAACCCCGCCTGAACACTAGGTAAACAGCTGTCACATCAACGGAATTGAAAGCGATGTCTGCACCCAACAAGAGCTTTGACCCGGTCGAGGTCAGCACGCTGCGCCCAGCTGCCCTCGAGGCGGCCGTCACTGAGGCACTCGCGGCGTTCGCAGCTGCTGACTCGCTGGACTCACTCAAGAGCGCCCGGCTGGCCCATCAGGGCGATACGAGCGCCCTTTCCCGGGCCAACCGCGAGATCGGCGCCCTGCCTCCAACCGCCAAGGCCGATGCGGGCAAGCGTGTGGGGATCGCGCGCGGCCAGGTTGCCAAGGCCCTGGCGGCCCGTCAGAGCGAGCTTGAGGTCGAGCGGGACGCACGCCTGCTGGTCGACGAGACCGTGGACGTCACGGCGCTGGTGGGCCGTCGTCGCCTCGGAGCCCGCCACCCCCTCGAGCTCACGTCCGAACGGATCGGCGACATCTTCGTGGCCATGGGCTGGGAGATCGCAGAGGGACCCGAGATCGAGTCCGAGTGGTTCAACTTCGACGCGCTCAACCTGGGTGCCGACCATCCCGCCCGTCAGATGCAGGACACCTTCTTCGTCGACCCCCCCGATGCCGGACTGGTCCTCCGCACCCATACGTCGCCGGTCCAGGTCCGGTCAATGCTCGAGCGCGACCTTCCCTTGTTCATCGTCTGTCCCGGCAAGGTGTTCCGCACCGACGAGCTGGATGCGACGCACTCTCCGGTGTTCCACCAGGTGGAGGGCCTCGCAGTGGCAGAGGGCCTGACCATGGCGCACCTGCGGGGCACGCTCGACCACCTGGTCGAGGCGCTGTTCGGCGAAGGACTGGAGACACGACTGCGGCCGTCATACTTCCCGTTCACCGAGCCCAGCGCCGAGCTGGACTTCCGCTGCTTCGTCTGCAAGGGCTCCGACAGCAGCTGTCGAACCTGCGGGGGCACGGGCTGGATCGAGTGGGGTGGTTGCGGCATGGTCAACCGGAGCGTTTTCGAGGCGTGCGGTATCGACCCGGACCGCTACACCGGCTTCGCGTTCGGGATGGGCATCGAGCGGGCCCTGATGCTTCGCCACGGAGTCAGCGACATGCGCGAGATGGTCGAGGGAGACGTGCGGTTCAGCACGCAGTTCGGGATGGAGATCTGATGCTGGCCCCAGTTTCCTGGCTGCGTGAGTATGTCGAGGGCGCACCTGCCGCAACCGGTCGCGAGGTGGCCGCAAGCCTGGTTCGCCTGGGCCTTGAGGAGGAGGACCTGCACGGTGGTGACATCTCTGGTCCACTGGTCGTGGGCCGGGTCCTGGAGTTCGTCGACGAGCCGCAGAAGAACGGCAAGACGATCAGGTGGTGCCAGGTCGACGTCGGCAACAACGGCCAGCGGGTCACCGAAGGCACCCCGCAGGGGATCGTCTGTGGTGCGACGAACTTCGCGGTCGACGACCTCGTCGTGGTCGTGCTTCCAGGGGCAGTCCTGCCCGGCGGCGTGCAGATCGGTGCACGAAAGACCTACGGCCATATCAGCAACGGCATGATCTGCTCGGCCAAAGAGCTTGGTATCGGCGAGGATCGCGACGGCATCCTCGTGCTGCAGTCATCCCTCGGCGAGCAGGAAGCGGCCAAGCTGGCACCGGGGGATGATGCCATTGAGCTCCTGGGCCTTGCCGACGAGGTTGTCGAGGTCACCGTCACCCCCGACCGCGGCTACTGCTTCAGCCTGCGCGGCATTGCCCGCGAGTACTCCCATGCCACCGGTGCAACCTTCCACGACCCGGCCGACATCGCGCCGGCCGAGGCGAACACCGGCGGGTATGCCGTGGAGCTCGCCGACGAGGCGCCGCTGAACGGCCTCCTGGGTTGCGACCGCTACGTTGCGCGAGTGGTGAGGGGGCTCAACGCATCCGCGACCTCACCGCCCTGGATGGCAAGGCGACTGACCCAGATGGGGATGCGGCCGATCTCGCTCGCGGTCGACGTCACCAACTACGTGATGCTGCTGCTCGGTCAGCCACTGCACGCCTTCGACGTGTCGACCCTGCAAGGGCCGATCGTCGTACGCCGCGCGAAGGCCGGTGAGACGCTGAAGACCCTCGATGACGTCGAGCGGCCGCTTTTCCCCGAGGACCTGCTGATCACCGACGCCGGCACGACTGCCCTTGCCATCGCCGGGGTCATGGGTGGCGCCACCTCAGAAGTGAGCTCCAGTACGACCGACGTGCTGGTCGAGTCAGCGCACTTCGACCCGACGTCGGTGGCTCGTTCCTCCCGTCGGCACAGGCTGACGACGGAAGCTTCCAGACGGTTCGAGCGTGGCGTGGACCCGGACGTCACCGCTGCGGCCGCGCAGCTCGCGGTGAACCTGCTCGTGGAGTTTGGCGGGGGAGTCGCCGATGTCGGCGTCACCGACGTCGATCGCCGGCCGGCACGCGCCCGGATCGACCTCGACCCAGGTCTGCCGGCCAGGTTGGTCGGCCTGCCCTACACCCACGATGAGGTCATCGAGACTCTGCGCGAGATCGGGTGCGACGTCGTCGAGCAGCCGGAGTCCGGGTCAGCCTCATCGACCCTCTCGGTGCTTCCACCCTCCTGGCGCCCCGACCTGGGCAACGGTCCCGACTTCGTCGAAGAGGTCGTGCGGCTCCGCGGCTACGACCAGATCCCCTCGGTTCTTCCGCAGGCAGGCAGTGGTCGCGGTCTCACGCACGGTCAGCGGACGAGACGGCTGCTGGCCAACACCCTTGCCCAGCAAGGCTTTGTCGAGGTGCTGACCTACCCCTTTGTTGCAGCCAAGAGCCACGACGACCTCGGACTGGATGCCGGCGACCCACGTCGGAACGCCGTACGCATCGCCAACCCCCTCTCGGACGAGGCGCCGCTGATGCGGACCTCCGTCCTGTCCACGCTGGTCGAGGCGCTGCGCCGAAACGTCTCCCGAGGCCAGCGTGATGCCGCCATCTTCGAGGTCGGACTGGTCACGCGCCCGGCTGCCGAGCTACGCCCTGCGCCGGTCCCTGGCACTTCGACCCGCCCCGACGATGCAACCCTGGCCCAGATCATGGCGGCCGTCCCGCCCCAGCCGCGGATGGTTGCGCTGGCCCTGACCGGGGATGCGGACCCGGCCGGCTGGTGGGGGCCCGCGCGGGCTGGCGACTGGACCGATGTGGTCGGCGCCGCCAGGGCGATTGGTTCGGCGCTCGCCGTCGAGCTGGTTGCCACAGCTGACGACCACGCTCCCTGGCACCCCGGTCGCTGCGTGCGACTGGAGCTCGCTGACGGCACGGTTGTGGGTCATGCCGGAGAGCTTCACCCCAGGGTGTTGGCTGCACTCGGGCTGCCTCCACGCACCTGTGCCGGCGAGCTGGACGTCGACGTCCTCACGCTCGCCAGCGAGGACAGGGTCCAGGCCCGCGAGCTGTCCACCTACCCCGTGGCTCAGAGCGACGTGGCCCTGGTCGTCGACGAGCAGGTCCTGGCAGGGGTTGTGGAGTCGACCCTGCGACAAGGGGCCGGTGCTCTGCTCGAGTCGCTCTCGCTGATGGATATCTACCGCGGCGACCAGGTCGGGCCCGGCCGTAAGTCGCTGGCCTACCGCATGGTCTTCCGGGCGCCCGATCGGACCTTGACCACCAAGGAGGTCAACGCACTGCGGGACCAGGCGATCGAGTCGGTCGCAGCGGCAGTTGGTGCGGTTCAGCGCGGCGCCTGAGGTGGTCATGCCGGAGCGCGTCGCTGTCATCACGGGTGCCTCACGAGGCATTGGGGCCGCCATTGCCCGGGCCCTGGCCGACGACGGGTATGCCGTGTGCCTGCTCGCGCGGGACGGATCGGCCGCCGCTGCAGTAGCCGCCGAGATCGGGACTGAGACTGATCAGACTCAGACTGGTCCACGCCGCCTGGTCATGACCAGGTCGGTCGACGTGACCGACGAGGCCCTGGTCGGGGAGGCGGTAGGGGCAGTTCTCTCGTCGTGGGGCCGGATCGACCTTCTGGTCAACAGCGCCGGCTTGATCGAGGCTGAGGTGCCGCTCTGGGAGGCGGACGTCGACCAGTGGTGGTCGGTCATCTCGACGAACGTGCGGGGTCCCTTCCTGATGACCCGCGCCATCGTGCCGCACATGATCGCGGCGGGGGGAGGGCGAGTCATCAACCTCAACAGCGGTGCCGGTATGGCCGAGCGGGGCGACCTGAGCGCGTACTGCGCCAGCAAGTCCGCTCTGGCGCGGATTACAGGTGGCACCCACCTTGCCGGCTGGATGCACGGCATCCGGGCCTTTGACCTCGCTCCCGGCACGGTGCGCACCGACATGACCGAGTCGATGCAGCTGCACAAGGACCGCACGGAGTGGACCGACCTCACGGACGTCACGAACCTGGTGCTTGCCCTGGCCAGCGGGGAGCTGGACGCCTGGTCGGGGCGCTTCGTCCGGGCAGGGATCGACACCCCGCACTCGCTGACCGAGCGCGCCCGGCTCGGGGTGGAGGACGATGACCGAAAGCTTCGGCTGCGGCCCTGGGGCCCGTCGGATCCGGTGAGCTGACCCTCCCTGCGTTCTGCATATGTTTGCAGGGGAGTGTATAGTCATGCGCATGGTCAAGGCGGCGATAGCGGGTGCCAGCGGCTATGCCGGTGGAGAGATCCTGCGGCTGCTGCTCGGGCACCCCGACATAGAGGTCGGGGCACTCACTGCCGCGTCCAGCGCGGGCATGCGGCTCGGCGACGTCCATCCACACCTCACCCCCCTCGCGGACCGGCATCTGCTCGAGACGACCCCCGAGTCGCTGTCCGGTCATGAGGTTGTCTTCCTGGCGCTGCCGCATGGAGCCTCTGCCGAGCTGGTGGACCAGCTCCCGGCCGACGCCATCGTGATCGACTGCGGCGCGGACTTCCGTCTGGCCGACTCCCAGCAGTGGGAGAGCTTCTACGGCAGCAAGCACGCAGGCACGTGGCCCTACGGGCTGCCCGAGCTGTCGCTACCGCAGGGTCACAAGGGGCGAGAGCTCTTGTCGGGCGCTCGTCGGATCGCTGTCCCAGGCTGTTACCCCACGGCGTGCACGCTGGCGCTGGCGCCTGGCTTCGTCACGGGCATCCTCGAGCTGGCTGACGTGGTCATCGTCGCGGCCAGTGGCACCTCGGGCGCGGGGAAGTCCTTGAAGCCACACCTTCTCGGCGCGGAGACCATGAGCTCGATGTCGCCTTATGGCGTTGGCGGGGTGCACCGCCACACGCCGGAGATCGAGCAGAATCTCAGCGCTGCGGCAGGGGGGTCGGTGTCGGTCTCGTTCACGCCCACCCTCGCGCCGATGCCCCGCGGGATCCTGGCCACCTGCACTGCGAGGGCCAAGCCTGGGCTGAGCGCGGACACGCTGCGCGAGTCGTGGGAGGCCGCCTACAGCGACGAGCCGTTCGTCCACCTGCTGCCGGCGGGTCAGTGGCCACGCACAGCCGATGTGATGGGTAGCAACAACGTCCACCTCCAGGTGGCGCTGGACGAACGCACAGGAAGGGTCATTGCCGTGGCCGCAGTGGACAACCTGACCAAAGGCACCGCTGGTGCCGCGGTCCAGTGTGCCAACCTGGCCCTTGGCCTGCATGAGACCACCGGGCTGCCGACCGCTGGGGTTGCCCCATGAGCATTACCTCCCCTGCCGGATTCCGTGCCTCAGGTGTCACGGCTGGGCTCAAGGCCAGTGGCCGGCCCGACCTTGCCCTGGTCGTGAACGACGGCCCGGACCATCATGCGGCCGCAGTGTTCACCAGCAACCGGGTTGAGGCGGCGCCGGTGACCTGGAGCCGTCAGGTGCTGGCCGACGGTCGGGTCGATGCTGTGGTGCTCAACTCCGGCGGTGCCAATGCCTGTACCGGATCCGCGGGCCTCGCCGACACCCGAACCAGCGCCGGGCAGCTGGCCACCGCCATCGCAGTATCTGCCGCGAACGTGGTCGTCTGTTCCACGGGCCTGATCGGCGAGCTCCTGCCCATGGGCAAGATCCTGGCGGGGATCGATGCAGCAGCCGAGGCCCTGTCTGTCGCCGGAGGCGACGCTGCGGCGACGGCGATCATGACGACCGACACCGTCGCGAAACAGTCTCTGCGAGTGGGTGAGGGATGGTCGGTGGGCGGCATGGCCAAGGGCGCGGGCATGCTGGCGCCCGCACTGGCCACGATGCTGGTAGTGGTCACCACCGACGCCGTCGTTGAGGCCGGCGCCCTGGATGCCGCGCTGCGTGCCGCGACGGAGACCACCTTCGACAGGATCGACTCCGATGGCTGCATGTCGACCAACGACACAGTCCTGGTGATGTCCTCAGGCGCCTCGGGCGTGAAGCCGTCACCCGCGGAGCTGGGCGAGGCACTGACCTCGGTATGCGCAGATCTTGCTCGGCAGCTGATCGCTGACGCGGAGGGTGCCAACCACGACATCTCGATCGAGATCCGTTCTGCTGCAAGTGTCTCCGACGCTCTGGAGGTTGCGCGTGCGATTGCACGCAACAACCTTTTCAAGTGTGCGGTATTCGGCGGCGACCCCAACTGGGGGCGCATCCTCGCGGCGGTGGGGACGACGCAAGCCGTGTTTGAGCCGGCGGAGCTCGACGTGGCCATCAATGGCATCCAGGTGTGCCGGGCGGGTGGCGTGGGGGATGACCGAGGCCTGATCGACATGTCGGCACGAGAGGTGCACGTCGTGGTGGACCTGCATGCGGGGGACCAGACGGCGACCATCTGGACCAACGACCTGACCCACGACTACGTCCACGAGAACTCGGCGTACTCGACATGACGACGGCGAGTGAGGATCGAAGCGCAGCGAGGACCGGAGCGAGCGCGGAGTCATGTCAGTGGGCACCGACATGAATGGGGCAAGTGGCAACTTGCGGACTCCCGGTGGCCAGAGTGACCTTGCGGCGGCGGCGGCCAAGGCGCAGACCTTGGTCGAGGCGCTGCCATGGCTCGAGCGCTTCCGCGGAGCGTTGGTCGTCATCAAGTACGGCGGCAACGCCATGGTCGACGACGAGCTCAAGGCCGCGTTCGCCCAGGACATCATGTTCTTGCGCTATGCGGGCCTTCGTCCCGTCGTCGTCCACGGCGGCGGTCCGCAGATCGGATCGATGCTGGACCGGCTCGGGATGACCAGCGAGTTCAAGGGCGGCCTCCGGGTGACCACCCCAGAGGTCATGGAGGTCGTGCGCATGGTTCTCACCGGCCAGGTGGGTCGCGAGCTGGTAGGGCTGCTCAACCAGCACGGACCGCTGGCGGTGGGTCTCTCTGGTGAGGACGCTGGGTTGTTCGGGGCCCGCAAGCGGTTCTTGCTCGTCGATGGCCTCCCGGTGGACCTTGGGCTCGTCGGTGACGTCGAGAGTGTGAATCCCTCTGCAGTCATGGACATTCTGGATGCCGGCCGGATCCCGGTCGTCTCTACCGTCGCCCCCGACCTTGACGTCGAAGGGCAGGTCCTGAACGTGAATGCCGACAGTGCGGCATCAGCCCTGGCCATCGCTCTCAAGGCGCACAAGCTCGTTGTGGTCACCGATGTGGAGGGCGTCTACGCCAGCTGGCCCGACAAGGACTCGCTGCTCTCTCAGCTGTCCGTCAGCTCGGCCACCGACCTGCTGACGCGGGTTCGGGCCGGCATGGTTCCCAAGCTCGAGGCGTGTGTGCGTGCGGTGGCAGCGGGGGTTCCCCAGGCGCACATCATCGATGGTCGTCAGCCGCACTCTTTGCTGCTCGAGGTCTTCACCAGCGAAGGCATCGGCACGATGATCGTTCCGGACGCGGTGGCAGGTGGCGATGTGGCGGCAGGGCCCGATACACAGCGCAACAGCGATGACGATCGGGGCGGTTCGTGATGTCTGTGCTCGACAATGCGACCTATCTGGACCGCTACGCAGTGTCGATGATTGGTGTCTTCGGTCGCCCCAAGACGGTCTTGACCCGCGGGGAGGGCTGCTACGTCTGGGATGCCGACGGAAAGCGCTACCTCGACCTGCTCGCCGGGATCGCCGTCAACGCCCTGGGCCACGGCCACCCGGCGCTGGTCGACGCGATCTGCGCGCAGGCCGCCTCGATGATCCATGTCTCGAACTTCTTCGCCACTCCGCACCAGATTGAGCTGGCAGAGCGACTGCTCTCGGTCGCGGAGGCTCCAAGTGGTTCAGCTGTCTTCTTCGCGAACTCCGGCAGTGAGGCGGTCGAAGCCGCCGTCAAGCTGAGTCGCCGCACCGGCCGGACCGGTCTGGTCGCTGCCGAAGCGGCCTTCCACGGTCGCACGATGGGTGCGTTGGCACTGACCCACAAGCCCGCCTACCGCGAGCCGTTCGCCCCGCTCGTGCCTTCGGTCACCCACGTTCCCCTCAATGACGAAGCGGCCCTGAGGGCGGCGGTCGGCACGGACACCGCTGCGCTGTTCCTCGAGTGCATCCAGGGCGAGGCGGGAGTCGTAGCCGCCGACCCGTCATACCTGCAGCTGGCCCGGGAGCTGACGGCGGCGACCGGGACGCTGCTGGTCGTCGACGAGGTCCAGACGGGGGTGGGCCGGACGGGGACGTGGTTCGCCTTCCAGCAGGCCGGAATCCTGCCAGACGCCATCACCGTCGCCAAGGGCCTTGCCGGGGGAGTCCCGATCGGAGCCCTCCTGACCTTCGGTCCTGAGGTCAGCGGTCTGCTCACGGCGGGTCAGCACGGTTCAACCTTTGGCGGGAACCCGCTGGCCGCCGCCGCAGGACTGGCCGTCCTCACCACGATCGAGAAGGACGGACTCCTCGAGCATGCCACCAGGGTGGGAGGCTACCTTGCCGATTCGGTTATGGCGCTTGGACATCCGTTGATTGCGGGTGTTCGCGGGGCCGGGCTGCTGCGCGCCATCGTGCTCAACGCTGATGTGGCGGCCACTGTTGCCGACCGCGCCCTGAGCGCTGGTTTCATCATCAACGCGCCAACGCCGGACGCGATCAGGCTGACGCCGCCCCTGGTGATCACCGCCGGACAGCTAGACACCTTCGTGGCGGCGCTGCCGACACTTCTGGACGGGCTGGGGCAGACCTCGTGACCCGCCACTTCGTCACCCAGACGGCCCCGACGTCGACGACTCCTGGGGGGTCCTCGTGATACCGCAGACCCGGGCAGGGCGCCGGCAGCTCGTCCTCGACATCCTCGGACGCCAGAGCGTCCGGTCCCAGGGCGAGCTTCTGGAGATCCTGTCCCGAAAGGGTTTCGACGTCGCGCAGGCAACCCTGAGCCGTGACCTTGTCGAGCTGGGTGCGGTGAAGGTGCGCGAGGGCAAGACCCTCGTCTATGCCGTGCCAGGGGAGGGTGGCGATCGCACCGCTCGCGTTGCTCCGGGCCTGGACGAGGTGAGCTCGCGCCTTCGCCGGCAGTGCGAGGAGCTGCTCGTGACCGCGCGGGCATCTGCCAACCTTGTGGTCGTGCGCACTCCCTCCGGAGCTGCCAACTACCTGGCATCGGCGCTGGACCATGCACACGAGCCGGACATCCTGGGCACGATCGCCGGCGACGACACCATCATGATCATCACCAGCGGAGCGCTGCAGAGCCGTGCGCTCGTGAGCCGGCTGCTCGCTCTGGCCGGATCCCGCGACGATGACCTGGTCGCTGCGGCCGATCCACGGCGCGCGACCACCCGGAAGCCAGGCACCTTGTCTCGCAAGAGACCCAGTACCACGTCGCAGACCAGACCAGTCGTCATCCCGACGACGAACCCCACCAAGGAGACCCAGTGACTGACCGCGTTGTTCTTGCCTACTCCGGAGGTCTTGACACCTCTGTCGCCATCGGATGGATCGCTGACGCCATCGGTGCCGAGGTCATCGCGGTTGCCGTCGACCTGGGCCAGGGTGGCGAGGACCTTGACACCATCCGTCAGCGAGCGCTCGACTGTGGCGCCGTTGAGGCCTATGTCGCTGACGCCCGTGACGAGTTCGCCGAGGAGTACTGCCTTCCGGCGATCCAGGCGAACGCCTTGTACATGGACCGCTACCCACTGGTCTCGGCGCTCTCTCGTCCCGTGATCGTCAAGCACCTGGTTCGTGCCGCCAGGAAGCATGGCGCCACCGTCGTCGGCCACGGCTGCACCGGCAAGGGCAACGACCAGGTCCGCTTCGAGGTCGGCATCTCCTCCCTTGCCCCCGATCTCACGTGCATTGCGCCGGTTCGCGACCTGGCCCTGACCCGCGACAAGGCGATCGACTATGCCGAGGCGCACAACCTGCCGATCGAGACCACCAAGAAGAACCCCTACTCGATCGACCAGAACGTCTTCGGTCGGGCCGTTGAGACCGGGTTCCTGGAGGACATCTGGAACGCACCGGTGGAAGACCTCTACACGTACACGAAAGACCCGGCCCGCCAGCACGAGGCCGACGAGGTCGTCATCACCTTCGAGTCCGGCGTCCCGGTTGCCGTCGACGGTGAGAAGCTCAGCGTCCTCCAGGTCATCCAGGCGCTCAACGAGCGCGCGGGCAACGCCGGCATCGGACGGCTCGACCTCGTCGAGGACCGCCTGGTCGGCATCAAGAGCCGCGAGGTCTACGAGGCTCCCGGCGCACTGGCCCTGATCACGGCCCACCAGGAGCTCGAGAACGTCACCATCGAGCGCGAGCTCGGGCGCTTCAAGCGTGGCGTGGAGCAGAAGTGGGGCGAGCTCACCTATGACGGACTGTGGTTCAGCCCGCTGAAGCGCTCTCTCGACATCTTCATGGCCTCAACCCAGGAGCACGTCTCCGGGGACATCCGGATGACGTTGCATGGTGGCCGTGCAGTCGTCACTGGTCGTCGGTCCGACACGAGCCTCTACGACTTCAACCTCGCAACGTACGACGCGGGCGACACCTTCGACCAGAGCCAGGCCAAAGGCTTCATCGAGCTGCACGGACTGTCCAGCAAGATCGCGGCGGGTCGCGACCAGCGGCTGGGCAGGTGAGCCAGGATCCCCCCGGCGGTATGACGGACGGCGGGCACGGGGGCAAGGTCAGCCTGTGGGGCGGCCGGTTCGCCGGCGGTGCCGCAGACGCCCTCACCGCGTTGTCGAAGTCCACCCACTTCGACTGGAGGCTCGCCCCCTACGACATCGCGGGGTCCCGGGCGCACGCCCGCGCCCTGCACCACGCGGGCCTGCTCGACGACGTCGACCTGGACGCGATGCAGGTCGGGCTCGGGCAGCTCCTGGCCGATGTGCAGTCCGGTGCATTCGGGCCGCTCGAGGACGACGAGGACGTCCACACGGCGCTCGAGCGAGGACTGATCGAGCGCGTCGGCGCCGATGTCGGCGGTCGGCTCCGCGCCGGCCGGTCGCGCAACGACCAGGTCGCAACGCTGTTCCGGATGTACCTGCGAGACCACGCGCGAAGCGTGAGCGGGATGGTGCTGGACCTCGTCGACTCCCTTGTGGGACAGGCTGATCAGCACATCGACGTCGCCATGCCGGGACGGACCCATATGCAGCATGCGCAGCCGGTGCTGCTGGCGCATCACCTGCTGGCCCACGCCTGGGCGCTGCTGCGCGACGTGGAGCGCTGGCGGGACTGGGACCGGCGTACGGCCCTGTCTCCCTACGGATCAAGCGCCCTGGCCGGCACGTCCCTGGGGCTGGACCCGGAGATGGTGGCGGCCGACCTCGGCTTCACGGGTGCGGTCGAGAACTCGATCGACGGCACGTCGAGCCGTGACTTCGTCGCTGAGTTCGCCTTTGTCAACGCGATGGCTGCGGTGGACATCTCCCGGCTTGCTGAGGAGGTCGTCCTCTGGGCCACCAAGGAGTTCTCGTACATCACCCTGGACGACGCCTACTCCACCGGGTCGAGCATCATGCCGCAGAAGAAGAACCCCGACGTGGCCGAGCTGGCGCGTGGCAAGGCCGGCCGGCTGGTGGGGGACCTGGCCGGCCTTTTGACCACGCTCAAGGGGCTCCCGCTGGCCTACAACCGCGACCTGCAGGAGGACAAGGAGCCGGTGTTCGACGGCATCGACACCCTTGAGGTCCTGCTGCCGGCTTTCGCCGGCATGGTGGCGACCCTGCGGTTCAACACCGAGCGGCTTGAGTCCCTTGCCCCCCAGGGGTTTTCGCTGGCCACTGACGTCGCGGAGTGGCTGGTCCGCCAAGGGGTCGCGTTCCGCATCGCCCATGAGGTCGCGGGGGCTTGCGTCCGCCGTTGTGAAGATCTTGGCATCGAGCTGTGGGACCTCTCCAATGCCGACCTGGCGGCGATCTCGGAGCACCTGACGCCTGCGGTGCGCGACGTCCTCAGTGTGCGCGGGTCACTTGAGTCCCGTGACGCCAAGGGCGGCACGGCGCCGGTGCGCGTCGCCGAGCAGCTCGCCCTCGTCCAACAGCGCGTCCTGGAAGCCCGGTCGTTCACCGGCCCTTCGAGCCTTAACCCTTAGACAGCTCAGCCGGGTCGCCCCAGTTGGGGGACCCGGCTGAGCTCGTTGGTCAACGCTCAGGCGTCGCCGTGAACCAGCGCACTGAGCACCTCATGGTGGTAGCGGGAGATGACGTCCAGCTGGATGCCCTTCGGGCAGGCCGCGGTGCACTCCCCGATCTGGGTGCAGCCGCCGAAGCCCTCGGCGTCGTGCTGGTTGATCATGGCAAGTGCGCGCGTGTGTCGCTCTGGCTGGCCCTGCGGGAGCAGACCCAGGTGAGTGATCTTGGCGCCGACGAACAGCGCCGCAGAGCCGTTGGGACACGCCGCGACACACGCCCCGCAGCCGATGCAGGCCGCTGCCTCGAAGGCAGCATCTGCGTTCACCTTGGGAACCGGGACGGCGTGCGCCTCGGGTGCGGTTCCGGTCGGCACGCTGATGAAGCCGCCGGCCTGGATGATCCGGTCGAACGCACCACGCTCGACCATCAGGTCCTTGAGCACCGGGAATGGTCCGGCGCGCCAGGGCTCGACGTCGATCTGGTCACCGTCCGAGAAGCTGCGCATGTGCAGCTGGCAGGTCGTGACGCGCTCCTTCGGCCCGTGCGGAATACCGTTGATGACCAGGCTGCACGCCCCGCAGATGCCCTCACGACAGTCGCTGTCGAACGCGACCGGCTCCTCGCCGCTCAGCGTGAGCCGCTCGTTGAGCGTGTCGAGCATCTCCAGGAACGACATGTCCGGCGAGACGTCTGGGACGTCGTAGCCGACCATCTTGCCCTGCTCGGTCTTGTTCTTCTGGCGCCACACGCGCAAGTTGATCTTCACTTGTAGCTCCGCTGCTTCATCTCGATGTTGTGGTACTCAAGCTCTTCTTTGTGCAGGACCGGCTTGCCGTCTCCGCCGGCATACTCCCAGGCGGCGACGTAGGCGAACCTGCTGTCGTCGCGCAGCGCCTCGCCGTCCTCGGTCTGGCTCTCGACCCTGAAATGGCACCCGCAGGACTCCTCGCGGTGCAGGGCGTCGATGACGATCAGCTCTCCCAGCTCGAAGAAGTCAGCCACCCGGCCAGCACGCTCCAGGGTCTGGTTGAGATCCTCGTTCTCGCCGGTGACCTTGACGTTGCGCCAGAACTCCGCCTTGAGCTCGCGCACCATCTGCAGGGCCTTGGTCAGGCCCTCCTTCGTCCTCGCCATGCCGGAGTTGTCCCAGAGGATGCTGCCGAGCTCCTTGTGGAAGGAGTCGACCGTCCGGTCCCCGTTGATCGAGAGCAGCTTGTCGATCTGTTGGCGCAC
>JBDTOA010000017.1:0-16463 GCA_039933475.1 Dermatophilaceae bacterium | reverse complement strand
AGACCATCTCGGCATAGGCGGACTGCCACACCAGGAAGTTGCTGGTCCGCTGCTCCCCGGAGGACCGCACGAAAAGGTCGACGTCGGGCATGGCCGGCTCGTCGAGGTATCGCGCGATGGTGTGCTCGTCGATGTGGCCGGGCTTGAGCCGCCCGGCCTGGACGAGCTCGGCGATGCGGCGGGTGGCGTCGGCGATCTCGGCCCGGCCGCCGTAGTTGACGCACATGGTCAAGGTCATCACGTCGTTGTCGCGGGTCAGCTCCTGCGCGACCTCGAGCTCCTTGATCACCGACCGCCACAGGCGCGGGCGCCGACCCATCCATCGAACTCGGACACCCCACTCGTTGAGCTGGTCGCGCCGCCGCCGGATCACGTCGCGGTTGAAGCCCATCAGGAAGCGGACCTCGTCCGGCGAGCGTTTCCAGTTCTCGGTGGAGAAGGCGTAGGCAGAGACGTGCTTGACGCCGATCTCGATCGCTCCTGCGACGACATCGAGCAGCGAGGACTCGCCAGCCTCATGGCCCTTGGTACGTGGCAGGCCTCGAGCGTTGGCCCAGCGACCGTTGCCATCCATGACGATCGCGACATGAGCGGGGATCTGCGATGCCGCCAGAACGGGCGGCCGCGCCCCCGATGGGTGAGCGAACGGCGGACTGCTCACGCGCGTTCCACAAGTCGCAGCGAGCGCACGCTGCGCTCGAGATGCCACTGCAGGAAGGCGGTAACCAGGCCACTTCCCTCACGTCGATGCTGGGGCAGGCTCTCGTCGGCGATGGCCCAGTCGCCGGTGAGCAGAGCTGCCAGCAGCTCGAGGGTGGCCAGCGACGGGGACACCGAGCCGGGCGTCCGGCAGGACGGGCAGACGGTGCCGCCGCTCGCGAGGTTGAAGGCGCGCTGGGGCCCCTCGGCGCCGCACTGCGCGCAGTCGTGGAAGCTCGGCGCCCAACCAGCGACCGCCAGCGACCGCAGCAGATAGGAGTCAAGCACCAGGCCTGCCTCGTGCTCGCCCCCGGCGAGTGAGCTCAGCCCGCCGGCAAGCAGGAGGAACTGTTGCACCGAGGGCTCTCGTTCCTCTGTGAGCCGTTCGGCTGTCTCGAGCATCGCGGTCGCCGCGGTGTAGGCGACATAGTCACGGGCGATCGGATCGCCATACGGGGCAAGGGTTTCGGCCTGGGTAACGGTATCGAGGGAGCGCCCCTCGTAGAGCATCACGTCGACGACCATGAACGGCTCGAGCCGGGCTCCGAAGCGCGACCGGGTCCGGCGCACGCCCTTGGCAACGGCCCTGACCTTGCCGTGCTGGCGGGTCAGGAGCGTGACGATCCGGTCCGCCTCACCCAGCTTCTGGGTGCGAAGGACGATCGCAGCGTCCCGGTACAGGGCCATGGGCTCATTCTCCTATGGCATGGGCCAAACCACGGTATGCCGTGCCGGTGACGTGGCCTTGACCGGAACTGTGGCCACGCAGGACCATGATGGGTCTCGTGAAGGGAAGCCCCGATGCCTGTCTTTGAGGACAGCGTCTTCATCGCCCGCACGCTCCAGGACGTCTTCGACTTCATGGTCGAGTCCGGGAACCTGGCCATGTGGGACGCCTCCGTAGTGAAGGCCGAGAAGGTCGGGACGGGTCCGGTCGGGCTGGGGACCCGCACCAGGGGAACCAGCCGGATCATGGGCAAGGACTTCGCCTGGGCCACCGAAGCCACGGAGTTCCTGCCCCCGACGCGGATCACCTACACCTCGGTGGAAGGCCAGCTCCACTTTGCCGTGACCAACGCCCTCGAAGCTGTCGAAGGGGGCACGAGGCTCACCTACCGGGTCGACACCGACTCCGGCCTGTTGGGCGTCTTCGGACGACTGGCCGACCCCTTCATCGAGAAAGCCCAGGCCTTGACCCTGCGCGCAAACCTCGAAGCCCTTGCCGCGCTCCTCGTCGAGAAAAAGGGACAGGTACCCAACAGATGACTGCACCCATCGCTGACGCCCGTCCAGGGGACATCGACTACCTGGGCCATCTGAGCCGGGACTCAGAACGTTTTCTTGAGGTTCTGGCACACGCGGATCCGGGCGCCCGCGTGCCGACCTGTCCCGACTGGGATGCCGACGACCTCCTGTGGCATCTCGCCGAGGTCCAGTGGTTCTGGGGCGCGATTGTGGGCCGGGGGCTCACCGGCGATGAGGACGCCGAGGACCTGCACAGCACTGGCAAGCCGAGCCGGCCCGGCGGGCGGGAGGGGCTGCTCGCGTTCTTCACCCAGGCAAGCGCCCATCTGCATTCGACCCTCAGCTCCACTGCGCCTGCCACTCCGGCTTGGACGTGGTGGCCTGTCGATCAGACCGTCGGTTTCATCCGTCGCCGCCAGGCGCACGAGGCGCTCATCCACCGACTCGACGCCGAGCTCACTGCTGGCGACCGCACCCCGATGGATGCTGACCTCAGCACCGACGGTGTCGACGAGGCACTGACCATCATGTATGGCGGTCTGCCCCCATGGGCCCACTTCGCTCCCGAGCCGGCGCACACGGTACGGGTCGAGACCACCGACACCCACCGTTCCTGGCTGCTGACCCTCGGCCAGCTCACCGGTACAGACCCCGAGGGCACGCACTACGACGAGGCCGGAATGGCCGTCTCATCATCCGACGAGGAGGTCGCGTCGGGCGCCGATGAGTCGGCGGCCACGGTCAGAGGCACCGCGGCCGATCTCGACTGCTGGCTCTGGCGCCGCCCACCGACGGGCATCATCGACCGAGCCGGCGACCCATCGGTCCTCGAGCGACTCGACCAGACCATCGCTGCGGGCATCAGCTGACCTCGTCAGTTAGTTAGGACACACGTTCGGCTATCTGGGTTACGCTGAGCTCATGGCAGCCGCCTTCCAGGGATCTCTGCTCGACGGCGACGACGAGGTCGGACTCCGAGCCCTCGGCCCGGCGATCCGGCGCACGACGCTCTCAGCCGGCGCCTGGCTCGATCTTCGGCCTGGGTGGCTGACCGGAGCCGACGAGCTGTTCGGCCGGCTCGCGCGAGATGTCCCCTGGCATGGCGAGCGTCGACAGATGTACGACCGCGAGGTCGAGGTTCCGCGGCTGCTGAGCTTCTACGACGAGGACGACCGGCTTCCCGATCCCGTTCTCACCCAGGCTCGTTCGGCTCTGAGCGACCACTATGAGCCCGAGCTCGGAGAACCGTTCCGAACGGCGGGCCTCTGCCTCTACCGCGATGGTCGAGACTCGGTGGCCTGGCACGGTGACACCATCGGCCGCGCCTCCACCGAGGACACCATGGTCGCGATCATCTCGGTCGGCACACCCAGAGCTCTGCTCCTGCGTCCCCGCGGCGGTGGCGCCGGCCGAACACTCCGGTACGTGCTGGGGCACGGCGACCTGGTCGTCATGGGCGGGTCCTGCCAGCGCACCTGGGAGCACGCCATCCCCAAGACGGCCAGGCCGGTCGGACCCCGGATCAGCATCCAGCTCAGGCCGCGCGGCGTTCGCTGAGCATCAGAGCTCGGCTGCGACAGCCTTTTCGCGCTCGAACCGGTTGACCGCCGAGACGACCGCCTTCAGGGACGCGATCACGATGCTGGCATCGAGACCAACTCCCCACAGCACCCGCTCGCCGACCGCGCACTCGACGTACGCCGCAGCCTTGGCGTCGCCGCCCGCGGACAGCGCGTGCTCGGCATAGTCCAGGACGCGCACATCGACATCCAGCGCCGAGAGCGCGGTGACGAACGCTGCAATCGGGCCGTTGCCACTGCCTTCGAGGGTGATCTCCCTGCCGTGATCGGTGAGCCTGACCGAGATCGTGTCGCCGGCCTCGACCGTTGACTCCGAACGCATGCTCAGCAGTGAGAACCGGCCCCACTGCTCGTTATTGGACGATGCGGCATCTGCCACACTGACCGGCAGGTACTCATCCTGGAAGGCAGACCACAGAGCCGCCGGCAGGATCTCGCCACCCTTTGACTCGGTCCGCTTCTGGACGACGCCACTGAACTCGATCTGCAGCCGGCGCGGAAGGTCCAGCTGGTGCTCGTTCTTGAGGATGTAGGCCACGCCACCCTTGCCCGACTGGCTGTTGACACGCACCACTGCCTCGTAGGACCGGCCCAGGTCGTGCGGGTCGATGGGCAGGTAGGGAACGCCCCAGACCATGTCGTCCACTGACGTGCCGGCCTCTTTGGCGTCCTTCTCCATGAACTCGAAGCCCTTCTTGATCGCGTCCTGGTGCGATCCGGAGAAGGCCGTGAAGACCAGGTCACCGCCATACGGGTGACGCTCGTGAACGGGCAGCTGGGTGCAGTGCTCAACCGTGCGCCGGACCTCGTCGATGTTCGAGAAGTCGATCTGCGGGTCGATGCCCTGGGTGAAGAGGTTCATCCCCAGCGTGACCAGGCAGACGTTGCCGGTGCGCTCGCCGTTGCCGAACAGGCACCCCTCGATCCGGTCCGCACCGGCCAGGAAGCCCAGCTCGGCTGCGGCCACAGCGGTTCCGCGGTCGTTGTGCGGGTGCAAGGACAGCACGATGGAGTCGCGCCGGGTCAGGTGGCGCGACATCCACTCGATCGAGTCGGCGTAGACGTTCGGGGTCGCCATCTCGACGGTGGCCGGCAGGTTGATGATCACCTTGTGGTCGGGGCGCGCGTCGAGGACCTCGGCCACCTCGTTGCAGATCCGTGCCGCGAAGTCGAGCTCGGTGCCGGTGAAGGACTCGGGTGAGTACTCGTAGTACAGGTTGGTGTCCGGGATGGTCTCCTCGAGCTTGCGGCACAGACGAGCACCCTCGAGCGCGACGTCGATGATGCCCTCCTGGTCCAGGCCGAAGACGACCCGCCGCTGCAGCACCGAGGTGGAGTTGTAGAGGTGGACTATCGCCTGCTTGGCGCCGCGGATCGAGTCATAGGTGCGCTCGATGAGGTGCTCGCGTGCCTGCGTCAGCACCTGGATGGTCACGTCGTCGGGGATGTGTCCGCCGTCGATCAGCATGCGGACGAAGTCGTAGTCGGTCTGGCTGGCCGAAGGGAACCCGACCTCGATCTCCTTGTAGCCCATGCGCACCAGCAGGTCGAACATGCGCTTCTTGCGGTCGGGAGTCATCGGGTCGATCAGGGCCTGGTTGCCGTCCCGCAGGTCGACGGCGCACCAGCGCGGAGCGTTCGTCAGGTGCCTGGCCGGCCAGGTCCGATCGGGGAGCTCGACCGAGATCTGCTGGTCGAAGGGGACGTACTTGCCCACGGGCATACCGCTGGGCTGTTGATGATTGATCATTTCTCGCCTCTAACGTCTGGTTGCAATCGGTGAGGCCCGGCAACGCAAAGCTCCGCGACGAGGGGCGGCCTTCTTAGAGGGCCCCGCCGCGGCAGCGAAGGAGGAGCATGGCTCCAGACGCGATGCGCACGCGATCACCGTATGCCGAGACGCAGGTCAGCGTCCACCGATCGGTCAGCAGTCCCGCATGGTGGACGCTCAGAAGCCGAGTCGCTGCAGCTGCTTGGGGTCGCGCTGCCAGTCCTTCGCGATCTTGACGTGCAGGTCCAGATAGACCCTCTGGCCAAGAAGCGCCTCGATCGCGATGCGCGCGTTGGTGCCGACCTCACGCAGGCGCGACCCGCCACGGCCGATGATGATGGCCTTCTGGCTGGAGCGCTCGACGAAGACGTTGACCCGGATGTCGAGCAGGGGCGAGCCTTCCGGGCGGCCTTCGCGCGGCAGCATCTCGTCGACGACGACGGCCAGGCTGTGGGGCATCTCGTCGCGGACGCCTTCAAGGGCCGCCTCGCGAACCAGCTCGGCGATCATGATGATGTTGGGCTCGTCGGTCAGGACACCTTCGGGATAGAGCATCGGCGAGACGGGCAGGTAGGACGAGAGCACCGAGGCCACCTCACCCACCTGGTCGCCGCGCACTGCTGAGCACGGGATGATGTCGGCCCATTCGCCGAGCTGGTCGATGGCCATCAGGTGCTCCACCAGGCGCGCCTTGTCGACCAGGTCGATCTTCGTCGCGATCGCCACGACCGGACGGCGCCTGGCCTGCTGCAGCTCCTTGAGCTCCCTGGCGATGTAGGTGTCGCCAGGGCCGACCCGCTGGTTGGCGGGGAGGCAGAACCCGATGACATCGACGTCCAGCAGCGTCTCGCGGACCAGGTCGTTCAGCCGCTGGCCCAGCAGGGTCCGGGGTTTGTGCAGTCCCGGGGTGTCGACCAGGATCAGCTGGGCGGTCTTTGAGGTTGCGATCCCCCGGATGGTGTGCCGCGTGGTCTGCGGCTTGCTCGAGATGATGGCGACCTTCTGGCCGACCAGCGCGTTTGTCAGTGACGACTTGCCCGCATTGGGACGCCCCACCAGACAGGCGAACCCAGCCCGGAACTCCTCGCTCACGACGCCTCCTCCTGGCTGGACGCGGGTCCGTCCTTGTCGGCCAAGCGTCGCACGAGCACCGTCGCGATGCGGTGTCGACGCCCCGCCATCCGCTCAGCAGTCAGTGAAAGGCCCGAGACATCGCCATGAGAACCGGGGATCGGAACCAGACCTATCGTCTTCCCGAGCAGACCGCCGACGGTGTCCACCTCGTCCTCGTCGATGGTCACGTCGAAGAGCTCCGCGAGGTCGTCGACGTGCATCGTGGCGGGCACCCGGGTCGAGCCATCTTCGAGCTCCTCGACCCCCGGGGCCTCACGGTCGTACTCGTCGGCGATCTCTCCGACGATCTCCTCAAGGATGTCCTCGAGCGTGACCAAGCCTGCGGTTCCACCGTATTCGTCGATGACGATGGCAAAATGGTTCTGGTCACGCTGCATCTCACGCAACAGGTCGTCGATGGGTTTGCTCTCGGGAATGTACTTGGCTGGTCGCATCTGCTGGTGCGCGGGCAGGGCGGCAGCCGCGGCGTCGGCGTAGACGCGGCGGGCCACATCCTTGAAGTAGAGCAGCCCGAGAACATCGTCCGGGCCTTCCCCGACGACCGGGATCCGCGAGAAGCCTGATCGCAGGAACAAGGACATCGCCTGTCGAAGTGGTCTGTCCTGGTCCAGGGTCACCATGTCGGTGCGCGGCACCATGACCTCCCGAGCCACGGTGTCCCCCAGCTCGAAGACCGAGTGGATCATCTGCCGTTCCCCGGCCTCGATCAGCGAGGTCTCACCCGCCAGGTCGACCAGGTCGCGCAGCTCGGCCTCGGACTCGAAGGGGCCGTCGCGATAGCCGCGACCCGGTGTGACGGCGTTGGCGATCATCACCAGCAGGCGCGCAACCGGGCCGAGAACCCGTCGCAGGAGCACGAGGGGCGGGGCAGCGAGAAGCGCCACCTGGTCGGCATGCTGACGACCGAGCGTCCGTGGTGAGACCCCGACGACGACGAAGGAGATGACCACCATCACCCCGATGGAGATCAGCAGGTCAGGCCAGAAGCCGTCGACCAGGTCCACCACGGCCAGGGTGACCAGGACTGCCGTCGTTGCCTCTGCTGCCACCCGCACGAAGGACGCCACGGACAGGTATGCCGCACTGTCGGCCAGGATCGTCGCGAGCGCCGCCGCGCCACGCCGGGCCTCGTCGAACAGCTCGCCGGCGCGGTGGCGGGACAGCCGCGAGAGGGACGCCTCGGCAGCCGCGACCACGAAGGCGACCAGGATGCTGACCAGCGCCGCAAAGATGAGTTTGGTAACCATGGCAGTCGGGAGGCTCGGTCAGCTGACGGCGCGTCGGCCGCGGCCGGCGAGGAACGTCAGGAGCAGGGTGCGCTGAAGGTCGAACATCTCGCGTTTGGTCTCAGCATCGGCGTGGTCGTAGCCGAGCAGGTGCAGGATCCCGTGGGTCAGCAGGAGCAGCAGCTCCTCCTCGGTCGCGTGACCGGCCTCGACCGCCTGGCGCCCGGCCACCGAAGGGCAGAGCACGATGTCGCCGAGCACCCCGTCGGCCGGCTCCTGGCCGTCGCGGCCCGGACGGAGCTCGTCCATCGGGAAGCTCATGACGTCGGTCGGACCGGGCAGGTCCATCCACTGCCGGTGAAGGACCTCCATCACCGGCTCCTCGACCAGCTTGATGCACAGGTCGGCCTGTGGGTGAACCTTCATCTCGCCCATGACGTACCTGGCGCAGGCCACGAGCTCCATCTCGTCGAGCGCGTAGTCGCTCTCGTTAAGAACGTCGATGCTCATGGGCGTTCACCGCCTTGGCCGGCGGGTGGGCCCAGTGCTCGTAGGCCTCGACGATGGCCCCCACCAGGCGATGGCGCACGACGTCGTGGGAGTTCAGCTCGGCGAAGTGCACGTCCTCGACGTCGTGCAGGACGTCGCGCACCACCTTCAGTCCTGACGGCGTGCCCGTGGGCAGGTCGATCTGCGTCACGTCACCGGTCACCACCATCTTGGAACCGAAGCCCAGACGGGTCAGGAACATCTTCATCTGCTCCTGCGAGGTGTTCTGGGCCTCGTCCAGGATGATGAAGGCGTCACTGAGGGTGCGCCCGCGCATGTAGCCGAGCGGAGCCACCTCGATGGTCCCGGCAGCAAGCAGTCGCGGGATCGACTCGGGGTCGACCATGTCGTGCAACGCGTCATAGAGCGGCCTCAGGTAGGGGTCGATCTTGTCGTTGAGGGTGCCGGGCAGGAAGCCGAGCCGCTCGCCGGCCTCGACCGCGGGCCGGGTCAGGATGATGCGGCTCACCTGTTTGTTCTGCAGCGCCGCGACCGCCTTGGCCACCGCCAGGTAGGTCTTGCCCGTTCCGGCCGGACCGATGGCGAACACGATGGTGTTCTGGTCTATCGCGTCCACATAGTGCTTCTGGTTGACGGTCTTGGGTCTGATGGTGCGGCCCCGGTTGGACAGGATGTTCATCGTGAGGACGTCTGCGGGACGCTCTTTGGTCTGCGCCCGCAGCATGGACGCCGAGCGCTCGACGGCATCCCGGCTCAGCTGCTGGCCGGTCGCGAGAACCACGAGCAGCTCGTCGATCAGCCGCTCCAGCAACGCAACCTCTGCCGCCGCACCCGACACGTGGAACTCGTTGCCGCGCACCAGCAGGTCCAGATGCGGGAAGGCGTGCTCCATGGCTCGCAACAGCTCGTCACTCGGCCCGAGGAGTGTCACCATGGACAGCTCTGGTGGAAGGACGATGGTGTGCGTCGGTGAGTCCTGCGTCATCTTGGGGGACAGTCTACGTGGCAACTCATCCCGGCGGCCAGGTCATGGCCCTCCCACCGAGCACGTGCACGTGGGCATGGAAGACGCTCTGCTGGGCCAGGGCGCCGGTGTTGAACACGCCGCGGTACCCAGCACCCAGACCCTCCTGGGTGGCCACGAGGCCAACTGCCTCGACGAGGTCCACCAGTGCCTGCGGCGATGAGGCACCCAGTGCCACGACATCGGGCTGGTGCTCCTTGGGTATCACCAGCACGTGGGTCGGCGCCTGCGGGTCGATGTCGCGGAACGCCAGCGTCGTCGCGCTCTCGTGGACGATGTCCGCCGGGATCTCACGGGCGATGACCCTGCAGAACAGGCAGTCGATCGGCGCCGGAGCGTTGTCGTTGCTCATGAAACGAGGGTAGCGGCGCGTCAACCTCGCAATGCAGCCCCGCGTCATACCAGCGTGAGAATGTTGACCGTGACCGACCTGCCGGAGCCCCGAGAGAGCAGCGCTCCGGTCCATGGGTGGGACGCCGACTCAGCCCTGACCCAGCTGTATGCCGCCCACTGGCAGTCACTCGTACGCCTCTCCTGGCTCTTGGTCAGGGACCAGCAGGTGGCCGAGGAGACGGTTCAGGACGCCTTCGTGGCCATGCACCACCGGTGGTCCCAGCTGAGGGACCAGGAGAGCGCACTGGCCTACCTGCGGCGCTGCGTGGTCAACGGCTCACGCTCGGTCCTGCGTCATCGCACCGTCGAGAACCGCTTCCTGAAAGCCGAGACCAGCGCGCGGACCGCCCACGGGACGACGTCGGAGCCGAGCGCCGAGACCCGCGCACTGGAGCACGCGGCAGGTGACCGGATGATCCTGGCCCTGGGACGACTTCCCCGCCGCCAGCGCGAGGTGCTGACCCTTCGCTACTACCTTGACCTCAGCGAGGCTCAGATCGCAGACGCGATGGGCATCTCGCGCGGTTCGGTCAAGGCTCATGCCCATCGCGGCCTGGCCGGCCTGCGATCCGATGTGGAGGACCTCTGATGAGCGGCAACAACACGAACGAGAGCGACTTCGAGCGACAGCTTCGGGAGAGCCTGCGGCTGGATGCCGAACGAGTCAACCCGCGCGACCGACGAACGGAGATCCTGGCCATGGCCCACGACGACACGAAGGTTGCCCAGCCCACCCGACGACGGTTCATCCCCCTTGCCGCCGCGGCCTCGGTGGCCCTCATCACGGCGATCACGTGGGGCGTCTCCAACAGTGGTGGCACCCCTCAAGGAGCACTGACACCTCGCCCGGTCCCGCCTGCAGGGTCCACCTCGCCATCTCCCTCGCCCGCTTTTTCGCCTTCTGCGCCCGGTGCCACCTCCCAGGTCGCGCTGCCGGCATACTTCGTTGGCGCCACCTCAGGCGCCGGCGACAAGTTCGGCCTCTACCGCGAGTTCGTCCAGGGGACTGTTCCCGTCGATGCCACGCCGGCGCAGAAGGCCGCGGCGGCCGTGGCTGTGGCGATGAACGCACAGCCGTTCACCAACTTCGAGCCCTACGTCCAGCCCTGGTCCGGCCAGTCGGTCAAGGACGTCACCGTGACGCCAAGCCTGATCACCATCACCGTGAGCGGCTCCGGCGCGAGCGGCTTCACCAGCGAGCAGACCAGGCTCGCGGTGCAGGAGCTCGTGTGGACGGCGCAGGCGGCAGTGGGGCAAGGGACGATCCCGGTGAAGTTCGCGGTCGCGGACGGCTCCTCGACATTGTTCGGGACCTACCCCACTTCACAGACCTATAACCGCCCGGCCAAGGACCTGCAGTACGAGGACCTCGCTCCGATCTGGATCACGGCCCCCGAGGGCGGCCACGTCTACAAGGCGGGTACGTCCGTCGTTGTCACGGGCGAGTCCTGCGCCTTCGAGGCCACGACCCAGTGGCAGCTGAAGAAGGGCAGCACAGCCGTCAGGTCCGGATTCACGACGGCTACCAGCGGTTGCCCGACGCGAGGCACCTGGAAGGTGGACCTCGGGGCTCTCGCCGCTGGTGACTACAGCTTCCGGATGTACGAGGTCAGCATGAAGGACGGCAAGGGGATCGTTGCCGAGACGTCAAAGCCCTTCAGTGTCAAGTAATACGGGCACGTAGTTCGGGAGGTAGGACGGGAGAAAGAACGGGCGAGACCAGCTCAGCGCCAGCGTCCGGCGGCACTCATCACCGCGAGTGCCGCCGGTCCGGCGCTGGAGGAGCGCAGGACACCCGGCCCGAGCCGCGCCGCCACCGCACCGGCCTCGACGAAGGCGCGGAGCTCGTCAGGGCTGATGCCGCCTTCGGGACCCACGATGAGCAGGACGTCCCCCGAGCCCGGAAGGTCGAGCCCGGCGAGAGGCAATGCCGCCTCCTCGTGAAGGACCAGTGCGAGCGCGGCGTCTTCGATGCGGCGCAGGACCGCGGCGAGGTTGGCGGGCGCGCTCACTGACGGCGTACGAGCACGGCGCGACTGCTTGGCCGCAGCCAGGACGACCGACTCCCATTTGCGCTGGGACCTTGCCGCCCGCTCGCCACGCCAGATCACGACGCTTCGCGTGGCCTGCCATGGGACGACCTCGTCGACCCCGAGCTCGGTTGCGGCCTCGATGGCCTGCTCGTCGCGATCGCCCTTGGTCAGCGCCTGAATGAGAACGAAACGCGGATCCGGTTGCGGTTCCTGCGTTATCGCGTGGACGCGCAGGTGCAGCTCCCCCACGCCGACGCTCTCGACGATGGCCTCGGCGCGCTGGCCGAGGCCGTCGGCGAGCAGGACCCGCTCGCCGACTCCGATCCGCCTGACCGTCGCGCCATGATGGCCCTCGGGACCGCCCAGCACGATCAGCGAACCCGGCGAGGCGCCGGACAGCTGGTCGGGAGCCACGAAGAAGAGCGGGGCGGTCACGTGGCCTATTTGCCCAGGAAGGCGTCGCGCAGCTTGCCGAACAGGCCGTTCGACGCCGGGGTGAGCCGGCCTTCGGGACGCTCCTCGCCACGCAGGACCGCAAGCTGGCGCAGGACGTCCTCCTGCTCGGGGGTGAGTCTGGTGGGCGTCTGGATGCTCGTGTGGACGAGGATGTCGCCGCGTCCGGTGCCCCGAAGGTGCGTGACGCCCTTGCCCTTGAGGGTGATGATGTCGCCCGACTGCATGCCGGGCTTGATCTCGAGGTCGGTTATCCCGTCGAAGGTGTCGAGCTTGATGGTCGTGCCCAGAGCGGCCGCAGTCATCGGGAGCTCCACCGAGCAGTGCAGGTCGTCGCTGCGGCGCTGGAAGGTCTCGTGCGGCGTGACGACGACCTCGACGTACAGGTCACCGGCCGGACCGGCACCGGTTCCGACCTCACCCTCGCCCGTGAGCTGGATCCTCGTCCCCGTGTCGACGCCAGCCGGGATACGGAGACTGAGGGTACGGCGGGTGCGCACGCGGCCTTCGCCGGAGCACTCGAAGCAGGGGTTGGCGATGACCACGCCGTATCCCTGGCAGGCAGTACATGGGCGAGAGGTCATGACCTGGCCCAGGAAGGACCGCTGGACCTGCTGGATCTCGCCTCTGCCCCCGCAGACGTCACAGGTGCGCGTCCCGGTACCCGGCTGGGACCCGTCTCCATGGCAGGTCCCGCACGCGACCGCGGTGTCCACCGACAGCTCGCGCTCGGCACCGAAGACGGCCTGGGAAAGGTCGATGTCGATCCTGATCAGCGCGTCCTGACCTCGGCGCCGACGAGACCGGGGCCCGCGTCCCGCGCCGCCGCCGCCAGCCTGGCTGAAGAAGGCCTCCATGATGTCGCTGAACGAGAAGCCCTGCCCGAAGCCGCCGCTCGCGCCGCCGTACGGGTCCGAGCCCGCGTCGTACGAGCGGCGCTTGTCGACATCCGAGAGCACGTCGTAAGCCTGGGAGACCTTCTTGAACTGCTCCTCGGCGCCGGCTTCGGTGTTGACATCGGGGTGCAGCTTGCGCGCCAGGCGACGGTAGGCCCGCTTGATGTCCTCGGCGCTGGCGCCACGCTGGACGCCGAGGTCCTGGTAGTAGTCGTTCAAGATTGTCCTTCACAGCGTTGGTTGAGGAGCGTGCCCGAGGTTTCTGCAGCGGTCCGCATCATTGGGCCAGAATCTGGGAGACGTAGCGGGCGACGGCGCGCACCGAGGCCATGGTCGTCGGATAGTCCATCCGCGTCGGGCCGAGCACGCCGAGCCCCGCAACGACATTGCTGCCGTTGCTGCCGCCGCCGTATCCGGTGCTGACCACAGAGGTGGCACTGAGCCCGGCGTGGGCGTTCTCGTGACCGATGCGAACAGCGACGGTGTCGCCCTCGTTACCCATCGTCACCAGGAGCTTGAGCAGCACGACGTGCTCCTCGAGTGCCTCGAGAACGGGCCCGACGGTGAGGGGGAAGTCGGCACCGAAGCGCATGAGGTTGGATGTCCCGGCCATGACGACCCGCTCCTCGCTCTCCTCGACAAGGGCGTCTTCGAGCGAGCGCACGACCGCCCGGACCAGGTCGCGGTCGCCCGGAGCGAACTTCTCGGGCACGGACTGAAGTCGTGAGGCCGCCTCGGTGAGCTGGTGCCCGCTGGCCTCGGAGTTGAGCCACGACCGGAGGTCGGCGATGAACTGCTCGCCGTCGGGAGCCAGCAGGTCGCGTGAGGACTCGATCACCCGTTGCTCGACCCGCCCGGTGTTGACGATGAGCACGACCATCAGGCGGGTGGCGCCGATCGGCACGAGCTCGACGTGACGCACGGAGGACCGGGTGAGCGACGGGTACTGCATGACCGCCACCTGGTGGGTCAGGGAGGCCAGCAGCCGCACGGTTCGGTCCACGACGTCATCAAGATCGACCGCGCCCACGAGGAACGCGGAGATCGCGGCGCGCTCGGGGCCGCTCATGGGCTTCAGCTCACTGAGCCGGTCGACGAACAGCCGGTAGCCGGCATCGGTCGGAATACGCCCTGCGCTGGTGTGCGGCGCCGCGATCAGCCCCTCGTCCTCGAGCGCCGCCATGTCGTTGCGCACGGTAGCGGCCGAGACGCCAAGCTGGTGGCGCTCGAGCAGCGCCTTGGAACCAACCGGCTCCGAGGTCTGCACGTAGTCCTGGACGATGGCGCGCAACACGGCCATCCTGCGTTCCCCGACCATCCGCCCACCTCCTTGTCCTTGACCCAGCGGCGCGTTGGCACTCTGGTATGTCGAGTGCCAAGTCTACGATGCCACGGTGAACGATCGTTACGGTGCCGATGTCCTGTCCGGAGACTGGCGAGTCCCCAGGGGCGGACGGGCCCGGGAGATCGAGGCCGAGACCGGCCTGGTGGTCGAGGATGTCGAGACCGGCTGGTGCGGTGCTGTCGTCAGGGTCGAGAAGGCCGGGGGGATGCAGGTCGTCCACCTCGAGGACCGCCACGGACGCAGCAAGGGGTTCCCGCTCGGGCCCGGCTTCCTGCTCGAAGGGGCGCCCGTCATCCTGACCCTGCCGACCGCTGCCGCTCGCTCGGCAGGCGAGGCGGCCAGGGCGGCCGCCTCGCGAACCGCCAGTGGTTCCAGGTCGGTCGAGGGCGCGCGGGCACGCGTGGCGTCGGGATCACGCATCTTCGTCGAAGGCAAGCATGACGCCGAGCTGGTCGAGAAGATCTGGGGCGACGACCTGAGGATCGAGGGCGTGGTCGTCGAGATGCTGAACGGCGTCGACGATCTCGCCGCGGTCATCCGTGACTTCCAGCCTGGTCCGGATCGCCGCCTTGGGGTCCTGGTCGACCACCTCGTCCCCGGGACCAAGGAGACGAGGCTGGTGCAGGAGGCGCGTGCGATCCGCCGCTACGCGCCATACGTCACGATCCTGGGCCACCCGTATGTCGACGTGTGGCAGTCCGTGCGGCCGGAGCGGCTGGGCTTGGAGGGGTGGCCGGACATCCCCCGCGGGCAGTCCTGGAAGCACGGGATCGTGGCAGCGCTGGGCTGGCCGCACGAGACCCAGGCCGACATCGCCCGGGCCTGGAAGAGGATTCTCTCCACCGTGCGCACCTATTCGGACCTCGAACCGACCCTGCTGGCCAGTGTCGAAGAGCTGATCGACTTCGTGACGACACGGGAGTCGTAGCCAAGAGCCTCAAGATCTGGGTATCGGCGCAGTAGGTTCGTCTGTACCAAGCGCATCGATCTGCGCCCGATCTTCGCGAGGGAAATGTGATGACTGAAGGCCCGCAGGACACACCCGCCCAGAGTGATCCACCCCAGCCGCCCTACGCCCCACCGCCGGCTCCCCCGATGGCTGAACAGATCCCGGCATACGGGGTGCCCGGGCAAAAGTCCCTCTCCCCCAGTGACGCCCGCATGTGGTCCCTGTTCGCCCACATCGGCGGCATCTTCTTCAGCGTCATCCCGTCTGCGGCCATCTATCTGATCTACAAGGACCGCGACCCCTTCGTCCGTCGTCACTCCGCGCAGGCGCTGAGCTTCCAGATCGTCGTGACGATCGCCTTCATCGTCTCGGTGCTGTTGAAGGTCATCTTCATCGGACCTCTGCTGGGCTTCCTCACCTGGGTCGCCCTCCTGGTGTTCAGCATCATGGGCGCGGTCGCCGCGAGCAAGGGCAAGGAGTACACGTACCCCCTGATCCCCACGATCGTCAGGTAGAACCTGCACCCACTCAAAGTCCAGGAAACGCGGGAGACGTCGGGTCAGGGTCAACCCTGACCGGACCCCGAAACCGACCCTGAACCTGTCCCTCAGAGGGCCCACGGGGCGTCCCGCGGTGCCAACATGGAGGTACCACCACCTCGACAACGGGAAAGCGACAAGGAAAGCAATGACGAATCAGCCGCAGCCGCAGCCTGAACAGCCGCAAGACGACCCGGCAACGCCGCAGCAACCGTATGGCGCGCAGCCGCCGTACTCCTACGGGTATCCGCCGCAGGCACAAGTCTCACCGAGTGACGCCCGCATGTGGTCGATCTTCGCCCACCTCGGCGGGACGTTCCTGTCCTTCTTCGTGCCGCTGGTGATCTTCCTGGTTTTCAAGGACCGCGACCCGTTCGTTCGCGGCCACTCCGCCCAGGCGCTGAACTTCCACATCACGCTGTTCATCGTCTACCTGGTCTCGATCCCGCTCATCTTGATCCTCGTCGGCATCTTCACGATCATTGCCGCCGCAATCTGCGCGGTGGTCTTCAGCATCATTGCGGCGGTCGCGGCGAACGACGGGCGCGAGTACACCTACCCGCTCGCCATTCGCTTCGTCAGCTAGGAACCGAGCAGGCCTAGAACCCCAGCAGGCGCCGCACGACGGTGTCGGCGAGCAGGCGGCCGCGCAGGGTCAGGACGACC
>JBDTOA010000016.1:0-16771 GCA_039933475.1 Dermatophilaceae bacterium | reverse complement strand
CCACGGCCGCCAATACGCAACCCACCCCATCAACCACCACCAGCTCGCCGCCTGACCAGATCGTCCGAGAGCTTGGCGCAACGCTCGAGCGACGACTCTGCGGGTCGCTGACCGCCGATTGGACACGCGGCGGAACCCATCGCCTCCCCGATGACGGGTCGGGTCAGGACCCGAGGGCCGCGGATACCACCTCGCGCGCTTCGGCCTGAACCTGCGCCAGATGCTCAGGCCCCCTGAAGGACTCTGCGTAGATCTTGTAGACATCCTCGGTTCCGGACGGTCGAGCTGCGAACCATGCGCTCTCCGTCGTCACCTTGAGTCCGCCGATCCCCGCGCCGTTGCCGGGTGCGGTCGTCAGGCGTGCAGTGATCGGTTCTCCCGCAAGGCTTTCGGCCTTGACAGCGTCAGGGGAGAGCGCTCCGAGCCTTGCCTTCTGCTCCCGGGTCGCGGGGGCGTCCACGCGCGCATAGGCGGGCTCGCCATACCGTGCAGTGAGCTCGTCGTAGTGCTCGCTGGGGGACTTGCCGGTGATGGCCAGCATCTCCGAGGCCAACAGAGCGAGGATGATCCCGTCCTTGTCGGTGGTCCATACCGAGCCGTCGAAGCGCAGGAACGACGCACCTGCAGACTCCTCACCGCCGAACGCGATGGAGCCGTCGAGCAACCCCGACACGAACCACTTGAAGCCCACCGGCACCTCGACCAGCGTGCGTCCCAGCGAGGTCGCCACCCGGTCGATCATTGATGACGACACAAGGGTCTTGCCGATCGCAGCGCTCACCGGCCAGTTCGCGCGGGCACCCCCATAGAGGTACTGGATGGCGACGGCCAGATAGTGGTTCGGGTTCATCAGCCCTGCATCGGGAGTGACGATTCCGTGGCGATCGGAGTCGGCGTCGTTGCCTGTCGCGATGTCGTACTCGGCCTTGCGCGAGATGAGCGATGCCATGGCGAACGGAGACGAGCAGTCCATCCTGATCTTCCCGTCCCAGTCCAGGGTCATGAAGCGCCAGGTGGGGTCGACGATCGGGTTGACGACCGTGAGGTCAAGCCGGTGGCGGTCGGCGATCTCGGCCCAGTAGGCCACGCTCGCGCCACCAAGGGGATCGGCGCCTATGTGGATTCCCGCGTCCCGGATCCGGGCGATGTCAACGACGTTGGGCAGATCGTCGACGTAGGTCCCCATGAAGTCGTAAGCGGTTGCCGTCGCCTTGGCCCGCGCGAAGGGGATACGCAGAACTCCGTCAAGACCGGACTCCATGTAGGCGTTGGCGGCGTCGGCGATGACAGCGGTCGCATCCGTGTCCGCGGGCCCCCCGTTTGGTGGGTTGTACTTGAATCCGCCGTCACTGGGCGGGTTGTGCGACGGAGTGACCACGATCCCGTCGGCAAGGCCGGGACCATTGAGGGGCTTTCCGCGGTTGGCCCGGAGTATTGCGTGCGAGACAGCAGGCGTGGGCGTGTACCCGTCTCGGTCATCTACCAGAACTGTCACGTCGTTGGCGGCGAGGACCTCGATTGCTGAGACCCATGCAGGCTCGGACAGTCCGTGGGTGTCGCGGCCCAGGAAAAGTGGGCCGGTGTAGCCCTGCGACTTGCGGTAGTCGCAGATCGCCTGTGTTGTCGCAAGGATGTGCCCCTCGTTGAACGCGTTCCGCAGGCTGCTGCCGCGGTGCCCCGAGGTCCCAAATGCCACTCGCTGCTCAGGATCAGAGGGATCTGGAGTGCCTGTGTAGTACGCGGTCACGAGGTGGGCGACATCGACGAGGTCGGTTCGTGAAGCCGGCTGCCCGGCACGGGGGTCGTTCACGGCAGATCCTCCTGGGCAGGTTCGAACCACACCGCGCCCAAGGGCGGCAGGGTGAGGAGGGCGGAGCAAGGCTGGCCGTGCCATGGCACCTCTTCGGCCTGGACGGACCCGAGGTTGCCCACCCCGGAGCCGCCGTAACCTTCGGCATCGGTGTTGAGGATCTCGTTCCACCGCCCCGGCGTGGGCAGCCCGAGACGATACTCGTTGTGCGGTACGCCACTGAAGTTCATGATGCAGGCCATCGTCGGCCGCCCTGCATCAGGGCCTGCCGAACCGAAACGGAGGAACGAGAACGTATTTCCCGCTGCATCGTTGGCATCAATCCAGTGGAAGCCCTCCGGAACGTTGTCCAGCTCCCAGATCGAGGGATGGGAGCTGTAGACGCGGTTGAGATCTTTGACCAGCGCGTGGATCCCATAGTGAGCCGGCTGGTCCAGCAGCCACCAGTCCAGGCTGCGTCCGTCGGCCCACTCGCCCTCCTGGGCGAACTCCGAGCCCATGAACACGAGCTGCTTTCCGGGATGGCACCACATGTACGCGAGGTAAGCCCGAAGGTTGGCCAGCTGCTGCCATCTGTCACCGGGCATCTTGCGCAACAGCGAGCCCTTGCCATGGACGACCTCGTCGTGGCTGATTGGCAGAACGAAGTTCTCACTCCACGCGTACATCATCGAGAAAGTCATCTGATGGTGGTGATACTGGCGGTGGATCGGTTCGTTGGTCATGTAGTCCAACGAGTCATGCATCCAGCCCATGTTCCACTTGAGCCCGAATCCCAGGCCACCAAGGTGGGTTGGGCGAGTGACCCCCGGCCATGAGGTTGACTCCTCGGCGATCATGACCGCGCCCGGGACACGCCGGTACACGGTGGCATTGGTCTCCTGCAGGAACTGCACCGCCTCGAGGTCCTCCCGGCCGCCATAGATGTTGGGTACCCACTCGCCCTCCTCGCGGGAGTAGTCGAGGTAGAGCATCGAGGCGACGGCATCAACCCGGAGACCGTCGATATGGAACTCCTCGAGCCAGTACAGCGCGTTGGCCACCAGGAAGTTGCGGACCTGCGGACGGCCGAAGTCGAACACGTGCGTGCCCCAGTCGGGGTGGTCACCGCGGCGCGGGTCCGGGTGCTCGTAAAGTGCCTGGCCGTCAAACCGGGCCAGAGCAAAGGCGTCCTTGGGAAAGTGCGCCGGAACCCAGTCGAGCAGAACGCCGATGCCGTTGCGGTGCAGGGTGTCCACCAGATACCTGAAGTCGTCAGGGGACCCGAACCTCGACGTCGGTGCGAAGTAGCCAGTGACCTGGTATCCCCAGGACGGGCTGTAGGGGTGCTCCATGACCGGCATCAGCTCGACGTGGGTGAACCCAAGGTCCACGACGTAGTCGACGAGGTGCTCGGCAAGGTCGCGGTAGCTCTCGCCAGCGCGCCACGACCCCAGATGGACCTCATAGACGCTCATGGGTGCGTTGTGCGGGTTGGTGGATGCACGTGTGGTCATCCACCCGTCGTCCATCCACCCGTATGCCGTGGACGTCACCACCGAGGCGGTCGCCGGGGGCACCTCGGTGGCACGGGCCATCGGGTCCGCCTTGGCGCGTCGTGAGCCGTCGGAGCCGAGGATCTCGAACTTGTAGCGGTTGCCCTCAGCGACTCCCGGGACAAACAGCTCCCAGATGCCCGACGAGCCCAACGAGCGCATCGGGTGGGCCGAGCCGTCCCACTGGTTGAAGTCGCCAACCAGACGAATTGCACGGGCGTTGGGAGCCCAAACTGCGAAGGACGTGCCGCGCACGATGCCCATCGGACCGTCGTACTCCCGCACGTGCGCACCGAGAACGTTCCAGAGCTGTTCGTGCCTGCCCTCGCCGATGAGGTGCAGGTCGACCTCGCCCAAGGTGGGCAGGAAGCGGTAGGGGTCGTCCACAAGGTGCTCGATCCCGTCGGCGTAGGCGACCACGATCCGGTAGTCGGGGACCTCTGCAGTGTGCAGGACACCGACCCAGGTGCCCTCGGCCTCATGGCGCAGCTCGGTGCGCGTGCCGTCACTCATCTCCACGATGACGGTGCTCGCCAAGGGCCTGAGCGTGCGCACGGTCACAGCACCGGCGTGGGGATGCGGCCCCAGGACGCTGTGCGGGTCGTGATGGGTCCCGGCGACGAGCCGTTCGAGCTCGCTGCGGTCGATGGGTTTCACCGACGATGGTGTGGACGCGGGGATGGCTGTGGTCACGGTCGCAGATCACTCCTTGTTCCAGCGGCAAGCCTGGCTATGGCGGTGGTCGGTATACCGAGCCACGTCGGGCGGTTTCTGGCTTCGTAGACGACCTCGTAGAGAGCCTTGTCCAGCTCGAGGGCGTTGAGCAACGCGCGGTCCTCCCGAGGGTCGTGGGCGCCGCCCTCGGCGTACCCGTCCAGGAAGGCTTCACGCGCGTTCGTGGCCCAGGCCGACGCCGATGCTCCCGGGCGCAGCTGCTCCCAGGAGCCGGCCACGTAGTCGAAGGACCGCAACATCCCGGCGACGTCGCGGAGGGCAAGATCCGGACCGGTTCGCTCGCCCAGGGGGCGCAACGGCTCGCCTTCGAAGTCGACCAGAACCCATCCTCGGTCAGGGACGTCGAGCACCTGCCCGAGGTGGTAGTCCCCGTGGATCCGTTGCAGCGCAGGCCAGCTGGCCGACGACACCGACTCGATGGATGCCTCGATCATCGAGTCGAAGTCAGCAAGGGCGGGAACCTCGGACACCGCCGCGGCATGACGGGAAGTCATGCTCCGCGTCAGCGACGCGACATCCTCGTCCGTAGCGGAACGGGTGCCCATGGTCTGCGCCAGGGCCGCGTGAACCTCCGCAGTGGCCAGGCCAAGGCTCCGAGCGGGTTCCTCGAAGTGTGTCCCGGCTTTCACGGCTTCCAGGGCAACCCGCCAGGCGTCGTCGACCCCAGGGAAGAACTCCTGGGCGAATGCCAGGTGACCTCGGGCCATCCCGCCTGGAGCACTGGCATCCGGCCACTGCCCGGAGATATTGCCGACCGGGTCGGGAACCCGCTTTGACCCGGCTACGGCAAGAGCCGACTGCACGACGATGTCTGGGTTCTCACCATGGTGCAACACGCGGAAAACCTTGCAGATCAACGGGTTCGAAGGAGCGTCGAGATCATCGACCAGATCGAGGATGACTGAGGTGTTGGACTGTTCACCGGTCAGGACGTGCGATCCCCGCAGCTGGCCCGGGTCGCTCTTTGCGACCTGATGACCGGTCGCGACGGCTGACCCCGTTGAACGGTCGGGTGCTGTGGTCCCCTCGTCCAGCATGAGTCGTAGCAGTGCAGCTGCGTAGACGGGGTCGTGCGGTGCGTCATAGATGTAGCGGGCATCCGGGCCGTCGGGTTCCACCATCCCGACCAAGGCGTGCTCAGCCCCCGGCAGCGGCGCCCGGCGGGAGGTCAAGGGGACCTGGTACGTCGTTGGGACAAGAGCGGACTCGTCCAGCAGGAGGTGGACCTCGATCTCCGCCGCACCGGTCGGGTCCGCAAGCATCAGGACGCCGATCCGTCTCAGCGCGGGGACCCGGCCCTTGCCGGCATACCAGCGTTGCCGAGCCACCCAGGGCGGCAGGAGATCCAGGAACGAGGGGGGTAGCGGCAGGAGAGGCCCCGTCATCAGAACCTCCGGATGTGGATGATGTGCACCGGCTCGCCATCGGGCCCGAGCCGGACAAAGTTGTGCTCACCCCATTGCCATGAGGCGCCTGTGACGAGGTCGTGAGCCACGAACGTGTCGCCAGGCACGAGCCCGAGGGACGGCATGTTCAGATGCACGTTGGTCTCCCGCGTGGCATGGGGGTCGAGGTTGGCCACCACCAGGATGATGTCGTCCCTCCCGTCGACCTTGCGGCGTTTGGAGAAGGCCATCACGTTCTCGTCATCCACGTGGTGCAGCTGCAGGTTGCGCAACCAGCGGAGCGAGGGGTGAGCGCGACGAATCTCGTTGAGCGTCTTGAGATATGGCGCCAGTGACTGCCCCGCCTTGGGTCCTCCCTCCTCATAGTCCGACCAGTGGCGGTCCTTGAGCTCGTACTTCTCGTTGTCGATCTGCTCCTCCACACCCGGACGAGCAACATTCTCGACCAGCTCGTATCCGGCGTAGATCCCGTAGGACGGCACCAAAGTTGCCGCGAGCGCCGCGCGAAGCTTCCACGCCGTTGGTCCGCCGTACTGCATGTACGGCGTGAGGATGTCGTGGGTCGTGGGCCAGAAGGAGGGCCGCATGTAGGTTGCGGACTCGCCGATCAGCTCGGTGATGTACTCCTCGAGCTCCCACTTCTTGTTGCGCCATGCGAAGTAGGTGTACGACTGCTGGAAGCCGACCTTCGCAAGCGCATGCATCATGGCCGGCTTGGTGAACGCCTCGGCCAGCCAGATGACATCCGGCGCGACCGCTGCCACGTCAGAGATCAGCCACCGCCAGAACTCAAGGGGCTTGGTGTGCGGGTTGTCGACCCGGAAGAGGGTTACCCCGTGGTCGATCCAGACCTGGACCACCCGTCGCACCTCGGCGTAGATGCCGGCCGGGTCGTTGTCGAAGTTGACCGGATAGATGTCCTGGTACTTCTTCGGGGGGTTCTCGGCATACGCGATCGTCCCGTCGGCGCGCGTGGTGAACCATTCCGGGTGTGCGGTGGCCCATGGGTGGTCAGGCGCGCACTGCAACGCCAGGTCGAGGGCCACCTCAAGACCGAGCCGGCTGGCCTCTGTGACGAAGGCGTCGAAGTCGGCAAAGGTCCCGAGCTCGGGCGCGATGGAGTCGTGCCCACCGAGCGCCGAGCCGATCGCATAGGGGGAGCCGGGGTCCAGCGGACCGGGGTTCAGCGTGTTGTTCGGCCCCTTGCGGTTGATGGTGCCAATCGGGTGGACGGGCGTCAGATAGACGACGTCGAAGCCCATGTCGGCGATGGCCGGCAGACGCCTGGCCGCGGTCACCAGCGTTCCCGATGTCCACGCTCCGGTCCTGGGGTCGCGGGTCGCCCCTTCCGAGCGGGGAAAGATCTCGTACCAGGCGCCGAACAGAGCGAGCTCCCGCTCCACCTTCCAGCGGTATGTCGCGCCGGGGCTCACGCTGTCACGCAGGGGGCGAGCGGCCATCTCGGCGCGGACCTCCGGCGTGACCCCGGCCTGCAGCCGCGCCTGCGGAGGACGCGTCGGGTCCCGGAGCCCCTCCACCCCGTTGGCGAGTGGCACGGACTGCTCCGTCGTGCGGCGGACCTCGCTGAGCGCACGCAGCAGAACCCGCGCGCCCTCCTCGAGCATCAGCTCGGTGTCCACATCGGCGGCGATCTTGATGGTTGCGTCGTGTTCCCAGGTGCCGTAGGGGTCGGACCAGCCCTCTACCCGGTAGGACCAGCTCCCGGTCCGGTCGGCGGAGATCGTGGCAGACCAGTGATCGAGCCCGGGGTTGACGGCGGTCATCGGCACCTGCCGCTCGAGGCCATCCGGGTCGGTCAGGACTGCCGTGGCATTGACGGCGTCGTGGCCCTCGCGAAAGACGGTGGCCGTGACGTCGAACTGCTCGTCAACAACCGACTTGGCGGGGAACGTACCGCACTCGACGCGCGGGGTGACATTGAAGACCGGAATGCGGCCGAGGATGGGGGCGGCAGGGGGCACGGGGGTCGCTGTCACGCGGTTGACGCTACTCGTTCCAACCCGCGGGCGTCGCCTATGATCTTCGACCGTGAAGGCTATCCGTCGCTTCAGCGTCCGCACCGTCCTGCCCGAGTCGATCAGCGCGCTTGGAGAGCTCGCCAGCAATCTGCGCTGGTCCTGGCACCCTGCCACCCGGGACCTGTTCTCCGAGATCGACCCAAAGCGATGGGCGAGGGTCGGCAAGGACCCCACCGCGATGCTGTCCGCGCTCTCAGCCGACGAGCTCAAGGCTCTCTCCCTGGACGAGACCTTTGTCGGCAAGGTTCACGACGCGATACAGAATCTCGCCGTCTATCTCAGTGAGCCACGGTGGTACCAGGGCTGGGCCGCGCAGGTTGAGGGAGGCGCCCCCGCGGCGATCGCCTACTTCAGCCCGGAGTACGGCATCACCGAGGCACTGCCGCAGTACTCCGGTGGTCTTGGCATTCTCGCGGGTGACCACCTCAAAGCCTCCTCGGACCTGGGCGTGCCGGTTGTGGGAGTTGGCCTCTTCTACAAGACGGGCTATTTCAAGCAGTCCCTGAACCTCGACGGCTGGCAGCAGGAGACCTACCCGGTCCTCGACCCCGACGGTCTCCCTCTGGCGCTCTTGCGCGATGCCGACGGAACGCCCTGCATCATCACCATCGACCTTCCTGGCGGTCGAGTGCTCCACGCCAATGTGTGGAGGGCGCAGGTGGGCCGGGTTCCCCTGCTGCTGCTTGACTCGGACGTCAAGGGCAACGACGACGCAGCCCGGGGGATCACCGACCGGCTCTACGGTGGCACCGGCGAGCTGCGCCTGCAGCAGGAGCTGCTGCTCGGCATCGGCGGAGTCCGCGCCCTGCGCCTCTGGTCGCGGCTCACCGGTGCACCCGCACCAGACGTGTTTCACACCAATGAGGGTCACGCCGGTTTCCTCGGCATCGAGCGGATCCGCGAGCTGACCAGCGAGCACTCGATGAGCTTCAACGAGGCCCTCGAGGCTGTGCGCGCAGGTACGGTCTTCACGACCCATACCCCGGTGCCCGCAGGCATCGACCGATTCGGCGCTGACCAGATCCAGCTCTACTTCGGTGGTGACAACGAGATCCCTGGCGTGCCGGTCGAAAGCCTTCTGGCGCTCGGTTCCGAGGACTTCCCCGGCGGCGAGGCCGGAGTGTTCAACATGGCGGTCATGGGTCTGCGCCTGGCCCAACGGGCAAATGGGGTCTCAAAGCTGCATGGCGTCGTCAGCCGTCACATGTTCGATGGTCTGTGGCCGGGCTTTGACGACACCGAGGTCCCGATCACCAGTATCACCAACGGTGTTCATGCACCGACCTGGGTCGACCGCAGGGTCTATGACCTGGCGGCCAAGCACCTCGGCACCATGGAGGTCTCTGAGCACGACGCGTGGGCGGGCATCATCGACATCCCAGGTGACGAGATCTGGGCCACCAAGCGCGAGATGCGGGAGCAGCTGGTCATCGAGGGCCGTCGCCGGATGAAGTCGAGCTGGCTCAAACGTGGCGCCAGCCCTGCCGAGCTCGGCTGGGTCGAGGACATCCTGGATCCCGATGTCCTCACCATCGGTTTCGCCCGCCGGGTCCCGACCTACAAACGGCTCACCCTCATGCTGAGCGACCCCAAGCGGCTCAAGGCGATCCTGCTCAGTCCCGAGCGTCCGGTCCAGCTGGTCATCGCGGGCAAGAGCCACCCTGCCGACGAGACCGGAAAGAAGCTCATCCAGCAGCTGGTCAAGTTCGCGGACGACCCCGCAGTGCGCAACCGGATCGCCTTTCTGCCGAACTACGACATCGCCATGGCCAAGTACCTCTACTCGGGTTGCGACGTCTGGCTGAACAACCCGCTGCGCCCCTTCGAGGCGTGCGGCACCTCCGGCATGAAGTCCGCGCTCAACGGTGGGCTCAACCTCTCGATCCTCGATGGCTGGTGGGATGAGTGGTACGACGGCGAGAACGGCTGGGCCATCCCGACGGCCGACGGCGTCGAGGACCCGGACCGCCGCGACGATCTCGAGGCCGCCGCGCTCTATGACCTCATCGAGAGCTCCGTCGCACCACGTTTCTACGACGTCGACGACGCCGGGCTGCCCCAGCGCTGGCTGTCGATGATGAAGCACACCATGACCACTTTGGGTCCCAAGGTGCTCGCCTCGCGCCAGGTCCGGGACTACACCATCGGCCTCTATGGTCCTGCCGCGCGGGCGGGCTGGGCCATGGGCGGGCCCGGCTGGGCAGGGGCGCGGGACCTTGCCGAGTACAAGGCCAGGGTCCGAGCAGGCTGGCCCGGGGTGCGAGTGGACCACGTCGAGTCCTCAGGCGTCTCGGACTCTCCCCAGGTCGGAGACACCCTTCATGTGCGCGCGTTCGTGTCACTTGGCGAGCTGAGCCCTGACGAGGTCGAGGTGCAGGTCGTCCATGGTCGAGCCTCGGAGTCCGACGACCTGCGTGAGATCGAGACCGCTCCCTTGAGCTTCGCCAAGGCCTATGAAGGTGGCCGAACCAGCTTCGAAGGCGATCTCGTCCTGTCCCGCACCGGCGTCTTCGGCTACACCGTCAGGGTCCTGCCCAAGCACGCCGGCATCGCCAACCCGACGGAGATGGGCCTGGTCGCCAACGCCTGAGACAGGTGGTCAGCTGACGCTGTAGACCCGGATGGATGCGGCCGTCAGGGTCACTACCCCTGTCGCGGCGCCGGATGACGCCTTCGGCCGCTCCCAGGCGCTGTCCCAGAGCAGGACATAAGCCCCGGCAGCCTTGCTCCCGTCCAGCTCCGGCAGGGTCACCTCGACCCCCTGCGCGCCGCAGTGCAGGACGATGAGCAGGGACCTGCCGCCAACGTGGGTGCCGTCAAGGAACATCGTCAGCGTTCTGGTGTTCGGGTCGTCCCACGCGTCGTTGCCCATCGGCCGCCCGTCGGCCGCGAACCACAGGTGGTCCACCGTGCCGTCCGGGTCCACCGGGCGCCCGGTGAAGAAGGACCGCTGTCCCAGAACGGGACTCGTCGCCCGGAGCCTGGTCAGGAATCGCGTCGTTGCCAACAGGTCGACCTGCCACGGCTTGAGATCCCAGTCGACCCAAGACAGCTCGTTGTCCTGACAGTAGGCGTTGTTGTTGCCCTGCTGGGAGCGTCCGAGCTCGTCGCCGGCGTTGATCATCGGAACACCTGAGGCGAGCAGCTCAGTGGCGAGAAGGTTGCGGATCGAGCGCCGCCGAGCGTCCAGCACCAGTGCGTCCCCACCCGGACCTTCGAGGCCGTGGTTCCACGAGTGGTTCTCGTCCTGGCCGTCGCGGTTCTCCTCACCATTGGCCTGGTTGTGCTTGTGCGAGTACATGGTGGTGTCGGCCAGGGTGAAACCGTCGTGCGCGGCGACGTAGTTGATCGACGCGATCGGGCCCCGGTCGCGGGCGCCGAACAGGTCCCTCGAACCGGCCAGACGGGTCGCCAGGTCACGCACCCCGTGGCCCGGCTGATGGTGGGCAGAGCGCTGGACGTCAGTCAGCCAGGACGTCCGCACCGAGTCACGGAAGCGGTCGTTCCACTCCGCAAAGGGTGGCGGGAAGCTGCCGGTGCGCCAGCCGTGCACGCCCAGGTCCCACGGTTCGGCAACCAGCTTTGTCCGCGAGAGGACGGGGTCCGTGCGCAACGCAACCAGGAAGGCGTTGTTCGGGTCGTAAGCGTCGTCCCGACCACGCCCCAGAGCCACGGCCAGGTCGAACCTGAAGCCGTCGACATGGCACTGCTCGACCCAGTACCGCAGCGAGTCCAGGACCATCCGGATCACGATCGGGTGGCGCAGGTCGAGGGTGTTGCCGCAGCCCGTGACGTCGATGTCGCGCCCGCGCTCGTCCAGGCGGTAGTAGGCGCGGTTGTCCAGCCCCCGCCATGACAGTGTCGCCCCGCCCCGGCCCTGCTCGCAGGTGTGGTTGTAGACCACGTCAAGGATGACCTCGATGCCGGCGGCATGGAGCAGCTTGACCATGCCCTTGAACTCGTCGAGCTGGCCCTGGGGATCGGTGGACGCGGCGTAGGCCGCCTGGGGCGCCGAGAACCCCAGCGTGTTGTACCCCCAGTGGTTCACCAGGCCCCGTCTCACCAGCTCGGGCTCGTGGGTGAAGGCATGGACCGGCAGCAGCTCCACCGACGTCACGCCCAGCTCCTGCAGGTGGGCGATGGTGGCGGGGTGCGCCATCGCGGCATACGTCCCTCGCAGGCGGGCAGGGATCTTGGGATGCCGCCTCGTGAGGTTTCTGACATGGGTCTCGTAGATGACGGTCTCGGCCCACGGCACATGCGGTGGCTCGTCGTCGCCCCAGTCGAAATGGTCGTTCACGACGACCGCCCTAGGCACGTATGCCGCGCTGTCACGTCCGTCCCGCACTTCGGGGTCGCCGCCCAGCTCGGCATCGACGACGTGGCCGAACACCTCCGGGCGCCAGGTCACGCTGCCCTCGATCGCCCGCGCGTAGGGGTCCAGCAGGAGCTTTGCGGCGTTGTACCGCAGGCCCTGCGAGGGCTGCCACGGGCCGTGCGCCCGAACGCCATACCGCTGACCCGCGCTGAGCCCGCCTATGGAGCCGAACCACGTTCCATGTGCGCGCTCGGTCAGGCGGACGCGGCGCTCGCTCGCGCCGGTCGCATCGCCGGCCTCGAAAAGGCAGATCTCCACTGCCTCGGCGTGTCCCGCATAGACGGCAAAGTCCACACCATCGCGCGTCACGGTTGCCCCGAGAGGGGGAGGGAGGTCTCGAGCGGGCCGCATGGCCCCAAGCGTAGGCAGTCGTTAACGTAGGGCACATGACCGATCCGACCTCACTGCCGAACTTCCCACCGCCCCCAGGCGAGCACCCCCTGCGCGGGCGCGTGCTCGACGCCCTGATCGACGAGGGTTTCGAGCCCAACATCGACGACGACGGGGATGTCGCCTTCACGATGCAGGACCAGCAGCTGTTCGTGCGCTGCATGGAGGGCGACTTCACGGTCATGCGGGTCTTCGGGCAGTGGCAGATCGGCGACGACATCCCTCAGGACGCGCTGACCCAGCTCATGGCGTGCAACGAGCTGACCCTGAGCCTGAACGTGGTCAAGACCGGTATCGCCAACGAGACCCTCGTCGTGACCGGCGAGCACGTCATTGGTGCCGAGACAGACGTCAAGGCGCTGCTGATGGTGACGACCCAGCTCGTGCTGTCCGCGGTTCACATGTGGCACGAGACGATCATGGGTCGAAGTACCGGCGATGGTGCGGAGGCCGGGGCATGAGCGACTTCGTCCGGCTCGAGGTCGAGGGCGGCATCGCCACCATCCACCTGAACCGACCCCCTATGAACGCTCTCAACGTGGAGATCCAGGACGCGTTGCACGTGGCGGCGGACGAGGCAGCTGCGCGCCCCGACGTCTTCGCGGTCATCATCTACGGCGGTGAGAAGGTCTTCGCCGCGGGTGCCGATATCAAGGAGATGCAGCCGATGTCCTACACGGACATGGTGGACCGCTCCGCTGCGCTGCAGGACGCCTTCACCGCCGTGGCCCGGATACCGAAGCCCACAGTGGCTGCCGTCACCGGCTACGCCCTCGGTGGCGGTTGCGAGCTGACCCTGGCCTGCGACTTCCGGGTGGCGGCCGACAACGCCAAGTTCGGCCAGCCTGAGATTCTCCTCGGGGTTATTCCGGGCGCCGGTGGCACGCAACGCCTTTCGCGCTTGGTGGGTGCGTCCAGAGCGAAGGACATCATCTTCACAGGGCGTTTCGTGTCGGCCGAGGAGGCCCTGCGGATCGGTCTGGTGGACGAGGTCGTCGCGCCTGAGGACGTCTACGCGGCAGCTCGTCGGCGCGTGGAACGCTACGTGGGCGGTCCGGCGTACGCGATCCGGGCCGCAAAGGAGGCCATCGACCGTGGCCTGGAGGTCGACCTGGTGACCGGCCTGGAGATCGAGCGGATGCAGTTCGCCGGGCTCTTCGCAACCCGAGATCGTGCGACCGGGATGGCCTCGTTCGTCGAACACGGCCCGGGCAAGGCTCAGTTCGAAGGCCGTTAGCCCCCACACCGGTCTACAGTCGGCGAGGTGTGGGGCATCACGGTCGAAGAGCGGTCGCTCCACACGCATTGGCCAACCGAACCTGAATCTCTGAACGCCCACCAACGGAAGAGGACGAGCCACCGATGAACATCGTCGTCTGTGTAAAGCACGTGCCTGACGCCCAGTCGGACCGTACGTTCAACGAGTCGGACAACACCACCGATCGGCTGGGGGTTGACGGGCTCCTCTCCGAGCTTGACGAGTATGCGGTCGAGGCAGCCCTCAAGCTGGTCGAGCTTGCTGCAGGGGACGATGCTGCTGACAGCACGGTCACCGTGCTGACGGTCGGTCCGGATGCAGCCGCCGATGCCATCAAGAAGTCCCTGCAGATGGGTGCCCATGCCGGTGTCCACGTCAACGACGAGGCGATCCACGGGTCCGACGCGGTCGCCACCTCGCTGATCCTGGCCGAGGCCATCAAGAAGATCGGTAGCCCCGACCTGATCCTGACCGGCATGGCGTCCACGGACGCAGCAATGGGCGTCGTTCCGGCAATGCTGGCCGAGCGTCTCGGCATGCCCCAGGTGACGCTGGCCTCCGAGCTGACCGTCGAGGGTGGCACCGTCACCATCCGTCGCGACGGCGACGTGGCCTCCGAGACCATCGTTGCCTCGTTGCCGGCCCTGGTCTCGGTCACTGACCAGATCAACGAGCCGCGATACCCCTCGTTCAAGGGCATCATGGCGGCGAAGAAGAAGCCGGTCGAGAAGTGGGCGCTGGCCGACCTCGGCCTCGATGCCAGCTCCGTGGGCCTGGACGCGGCGTGGACCAAGGTCGAGTCCTTCGCCCAACGTCCGCCACGCGCCCAGGGCCAGATCGTCACCGATGAGGGTGACGGTGGCACTCAGCTGGCGGCGTTCCTGTCCGCGCAGAAGTTCATCTGACTCGACCAGATCAACATAGGGGAAACGCACATGGCTGAAGTTCTTGTCCTGGTCGACCACGTCGACGGTGTTGTCCGCAAGACCACCTCTGAGCTGCTCACGATCGCGCGCCGCCTCGGTGAGCCGTCGGCAGTCTTCATCGGTGAAGGCCTGGCAGCCGCCAAGGAGACCCTGGCGCAGTACGGCGCGGAAAAGGTCTATCTGGTGAAATCGGCTGGTATCACTGACTTTCTGGTCGCGCCCATCGCCGAGGTGCTGGCGGCTCTCGTAGCCTCAGCGGCGCCGGCGGCGGTTCTGATCTCCTCCTCGCCCGACCACAAGGAGGTCGCGGCCCGCCTGGCGATCAAGACCGGTTCGGGCCTGATCACCGACGCGGTCGATGTTCTGGCAGGGGAGGGGGGTGTCGTCCGCACGACCCAGTCCGTATTCGCGGGTGGCTACACGGTGCAGGCCATCGTCACCAAGGGCACACCGATCATCACGGTCAAGCCGAACTCGGCTACTCCGGAAGCCGCCCCCGGTGCTGCCGTCGAAGAGGCGGTCGACGTCACCATCTCCGAGGGCGCCAAGGCAGCCAGGATCACCGACAGCCAGCCGAGGGCCTCTACCGGCCGCCCCGAGCTGACAGAGGCCGCGATCGTGGTCTCGGGAGGCCGCGGGACCGGCGGCGACTTCTCCAAGGTCGAGGAGTTCGCGGACGGGCTGGGCGCTGCTGTCGGGGCGTCCCGGGCCGCCGTCGATGCGGGGTGGTACCCGCACACCAACCAGGTCGGACAGACCGGCAAGCAGGTCTCCCCCCAGCTGTATGTCGCGGCGGGTATCTCCGGCGCGATCCAGCACCGGGCGGGGATGCAGACGTCCAAGACGATCATCGCGGTCAACAAGGACGAAGAGGCCCCGATCTTCGAGCTGGTCGACTTCGGAGTCGTGGGCGACCTGTTCACGGTCCTGCCGCAGGCGACCGAGGCGATCAAGGCCGCGAAGGGCTGAGCGCCCCGTAGGAAGGAGTCACTCTCCAGCGGCACGTAGACTTGACGGGATGCGCGACTCCTTCGTCTATCTCGACCATGCGGCGACCACGCCGATGCGCCCCGAGGCCGCCGCGGCGATGGCGGCGCAGATGGCGGTCGTCGGCAACGCCTCTTCGCTGCACACGTCCGGGCGGGTTGGACGTCGGGTCGTCGAGGAGTCCCGCGAGACGATTGCGCAGGCCCTGGGGGCTCGTCCCTCAGAGGTTCTCTTCACGTCCGGCGGCACGGAGTCCGACAACCTGGCCGTCATGGGCACGTTCTGGGCCCGTCGGGACGCCGATCCCCGTCGTGTTCGCCTGCTGGTCAGCACGATCGAGCACCACGCCGTCATGGACTGTGTCGACTTCCTGCAGGCACATGAGGGCGCCAAGGTCACGTGGCTCGAGGTGGACCACCTCGGTCGTGTGCACCCCGACACCGTGCGCGCCGCCATCGAGACTGACCCCGAGTCGGTCGCGCTGGTCAGCGTGATGTGGGCCAACAACGAGGTCGGCACCGTGCAGCCGATCGCCGAGATCGCTGCAGTGGCACACGAGTTCGGCATCCCGGTGCACAGTGACGCGGTCCAGGCTGCTGGCCAGATCGAGGTCGACTTCGCCCGGAGCGGGCTCGACCTCCTGAGCGTCACCGGACACAAGGTCGGTGGTCCGCAGGGGGTTGGTGCACTGCTTGCTCGCCGCGACGCCAAGCTGGTGCCCCTCACGCATGGTGGGGGACAGGAACGTCAGGTCCGAAGTGGCACCCTCGATGTCCCGGCGATCCGCGGGTTTGCCGTGGCCATGGACCTGGCCGCCGCCAGCATCGCCACTGAGGGTGCCCGCCTCGTCGCACTGCGCGACAGGCTGATCCTTGGGGCCCAGGATGGCGGCTTCGGGGTCGCTGTGAGCGGCGACTGGGAGCCTGGCGACGGGGCTCGACGCCTGCCGGGCAATGCCCACCTGCTCGTTCCCGGCTGTGACGGTGACTCACTGCTCTATCTGCTGGACGCCGCCGGTGTCGAGTGCTCGACCGGTTCCGCCTGTCAGGCCGGGGTGCCTCAGCCGAGCCATGTCCTGCTCGCCATGGGTATGCCGGAGCAGCAGGCGCGCGGGGCCCTTCGGCTCACGCTTGGGCACACGTCGACCGACGCCGATGTCGACGCCTTCCTTGCTGCCCTGCCGGGAGCGCTCGAGCGAGCCCAAAGGGCGCAGGTTGCCACGAGCCCGCTGGAGACCAGCACGGCGAATACCCGCTGATGCGCGTCGTTGCCGCGATGAGCGGCGGCGTCGACTCGGCGGTGGCTGC
>JBDTOA010000015.1:0-17143 GCA_039933475.1 Dermatophilaceae bacterium | reverse complement strand
CGCCTCGTCGGGAGCAGCGTCGAAGACCGGCTTGGTCTGGGTCTCGAGCGAGTAGTCCAGCTCGGGCGCTTTGTCGACAATGGCGCCGACGGTATCGAACGGGTGCTGATTGCCGGGGAGCCCGACGCGCTGACCGAGTCGTTCGCAGGCGAGCCCGAGGTGTACGACCCAGTACGCGGACGGGTCAAGGGCGTTCGCGGGTTCTCCGATGTCCTCGCATCTGCAGCGAGCGTGAGTCTCCGTTGCGAAACTGTCTGGGGTCAGGGCTGATTCACGGTGTTCGGCCCGGTGAGGAGCCGGGTCATGCAGACGCGCGGCCAGGCGTCGAGTCCGCGGTCGGCTTCCTCCTGACGAATTCTCAGCAGGCCTGGTGTGAGGTCATCTATCGACAACCGGCGGAACCCGCAGCGTTCGTAGTACGGGGCATTCCAGGCGATGTCCGCAAACGTCGTGAGCGTTACCGCCTCAAGACCCTTGCCGAGAGCCCACTCGCAGGCATGATCCAGGAGCACCCGGCCCAAGCCTTTCCCGGCGTGACCCGGACTGACCGAGACCTGCTCGACGTGACCTGCTCCGTCAACGATGTCCGCAAGCAGGTAGGCCACGGGGACGTCCAGATGATCCGCGATCACCCACGCCTGACCTCTATCCACATAGCCGCGTAGCAGCTCAAGGCCGAGCGGCTCGTCGTCCGCGACCACATCCATGCCGACGTCCCGGACCACCTCCCCCGCCTGCCGCTCGATGTCCTGCAGTCGCGGGAGGTCCGTGAAGCTGGCACCGCGAAGCGACGTCGCCTCGCTCTCACTGCTGTTCACAACCAAGACGGTAACGGCTGGAGGAGCGGCTGCTTAGCCGAGATTTTTGTGATGCAAACCGAAATATCGGCCAGGAAACCACCATCTGACCGCCCGACCCAGCGCCGTGCCTCTGCACCAGCATTCCGGGTCGCAAGCACACTCGCGACCAAGCGGGTTCTGGAGGAGCTGAAGAAGGCTGCGTGCCATTTACCCATCGTAATCGGCCTCGATTGGGACTAGCCATGTCGACACAGTATAATTTTGGGCGAGGCACATTGTGCTCAGGAAAAAGCCCGGCCCAGTTGGGTCTGGCAGGAAAAACCCCCGCTGCGGCTTGACTTCGCAGTTCGTACCCCTGCACGCAGGGGAGAAGAAGGACACCATGCTCACGCTCCTCATCCACGTCGTCACCATCATGCTGTGGACGGCCGTCGCCGTCGCAGCTTTCGGGATCGCTCTCGGGTTCGTCGCGCGAACCATCATTGGCCGGCCGGCGTACGGCGACCACAGCCGCCCGGTAATGGCAGCGATCCGCTGGGAAAGGAACTGGCACCGCTGAGCCACCCGGACCCGCACGAAGAAAGTCCCCGACACCGAGCGCATCCCGGAGTCGGGGACTTCTTGGTTGGCACTTCAAGATTCGCGACTATGGGGACCAGGACCGCGGCTGTACAGGGTCGATGACCTCAACGGAGATCAAGGTGACGCCGAGGTCTCGGATCTTCATGAGCAGGCCATGCAGCTCCGCCTGGTCCGAGACGAGACCCGAGAGGCTCGTGGTCCCGTCGCCTTCGTGGGTCAGGGTGAGGTCACCGAACCAGGGCGCCCAGTGGTCGTCGAGATGCCCAGAGACCCGAAGCTGGTAGCCGGCCGGCGCTTGTCCTTTGGGGGTTTGGGTCATGAGGAGCCGACCTTTGTCGTCGCCTTGATGGTTCGGCGGCTCATGCTTCGGCCGCTGCCGGGTCGTCGGATGATGTACTCGGCGACGGCGAGGTTGATGACCCAGCCGGCGCCCAGGCTCAGGTCGAAGCTGATCTCGTTGGTGCCGAAGACCGCTTTTCCGATGCCCAGGGTGAACACCTGGGTGCCGGCGCCGAGAGCCAGGGCGTAGGCGCGGGTCATCCATGCCTGGTGGCGAACGACATCACCGCCGCGGATCGCCGTGAAGCCGAGGATGATGCTGGCTGCCATGCCGGACCCGAACGCGAGGCGGAACATGTAGGACAGCTCGCCGGTGCCGGTCTGGCGGGGGTAGAACGCCGTCATCCACAGCGCCGAGAACGCCACCGCAAGGCCCAGGCCCACCACGACGCGTCCGGTCGCCCGGTGCCACCGGGGCCGGCGGCGGCGGAAGGAGGACGAGAACTGGAAGGCGCCGAGGACGGCATACAGGATGGCGCAGCTGATGTGCACCACCACCGGCAAGGGTGAGGCGGCGATCCGGGGGTTCGCCGGCATGAGGTGCGGTCCACCGAAGACCTCGACCAGGCGCAGGGAGCCGGAGATGGCGGGGATCAGAACCAGGGCGACCAGCGCGAACGGCACCCACCCGCCCCACCCGGTCGACCGGGTGGGGCGGGCTGCCGGGTGAACGGTCACTATGCGCCGGCCGGGTCGAGCTGTGAGCTGACGTTGCTGGGCTGGGACACAGTGGCCGGACTGCGCTGCCCGCGCCACAGCGAGTAGCCGAGGCCGACCAGGGCGACACCGGTGGGAATGGCGAACAGCCTCTGGTTGATGGGCAGCTGAGGGCTGATGGCGGTGGCCACGGCGGCGACGGCGAGGAGCGCGCCAGCCCAGCGGGCGAGGACGTTGGCGCGGAAGAGGGCGATGCCGAAGAGCACGCTGCCGCCCAGGAAGCCGACACCCATGACCGAGATGAGGGGCTGCATCAGGCCGATGTCACCTGCCGCGTGCCCACCGGTGGCCACGGCGAAGACGTCGGTGACGTAGCCGGGCGCAGTGTTGGCGATGGATGGCAGGACGACCGCTGCGATGACTTCGATGCTCAGCATGGCGAGGTATCCGACGCTGAACACCACGTATCCGAGCAGGCCGAGCACTCCGGTCTGCTTCACCTGGCGCAGGTACATGCCGGTGATGCCGACCAGAGACAGGGCGGAGAAGAGCACCTTCATCGTCTGCCGGACCTTGAACTCGGTCGTGGTGACGAAGGTGATGTCCAGGTCCGGGTGCTTGATCTGGACGGCGCTGAAGAGCAGGCCGGCGACGATGGCAGACAGGCCGGCCGCCTGGGTGAGCTTGCTGGTGGTGATGGTCATGTCTGGCTCCTAGGTTCGAAGTGTCCGTGGCGAGCGCCTCGGGATGACTCGAACGTAGGCAGCGGTGGGGTGACCCGGCATCACCAAGCGATGTGACTGCCGATGTGAGATCTGGCCGCCGGGACGGGCTAGATCAAGCCGCGTTCGCGGGCCAGCCGGACCGCCGCGCGGCGAGTGGTGACCTCGAGCTTGGTGAAGATGTGCTTCGTATGGGTGCGCAGCGTGTTGTGCGAGACGAAGAGCTCGCGGGCGATCTGCGGCCCGCTCAGCTCGGTGTCCAGCATCCTGAGCACCTGTAGCTCTCGCTCGCTCAACCGGTCTGCCGACGAGGGCGCCTGGGGCCGTACCGCTTCGGGGGCTCCAGCTTGGCGAGCTGTGTTGATGGCGAGCAGGCGACGGGCGTGGTTACCGGCAAGGTCAAGGTGCTCGGCCTCACGCAGCAGCTCCACCATGGGGACGCCTTCGTCCAGGAAGAGCCTTACGTAGCCTTCTGGTTCAGGCGCCTGGTGCAAGGCCTGCCCAAGGGACTGCAGAGCCTGCGGCCGACGTCCGAGCGCGTCTTGTGCCAGGGCTTGCACCATGCGGATCTCGACGAGACTTCCGGCGCGGCCGGATGCCTCCGCGGCCTCGTGCAACCGGCCCAAAAGGCGCATGGCCTGGTCGATCCCGTCGGTGTCGGGGTGTACCCGGTGGCTCGCGATGAGCAGGCGCACCAAGGTGAGGTGGTCGAACTCACGCAGATAGCTGACATCGTCTGTGGCGGACACGCCTCGTTCATGCGCCCATTCAGCGGCCCCCGGCAGGTTGCCCTGGGTGATCCAGACCCGGGCCTTCATCGCCCCGAGAGGGCGCACGTCCGGGAAGAAGCCCGGCCGGTAGAGCTGCTCCGCCTGGTCCAGCAGGGTGCCGGCCCCCTCGGGGTCGCCCTCGGCCTGGGCCACCAGCCCCATCGCCACGAACCACCGATAGCGGCTCTCGGTCATCAGCGCCCGCTTCACAAAGACGCCGGCGGTCTCGAGGTGTCGCTTGGCACTGCTGAGGTCTCCGACTTGGCAGTCGATCTCGCTCAGCCCCACGTGCAGCTCGGCGGCTGCCCGCGCCACGGGCTCACCATGGGTGTCAGCCAGCCGTAGCGCACCGTCATAGAGCCTGCGCGCCTTGGTGGGTCGGCCCGCGGCGAGCCACATGTCAGCGAGTATCACGGTGCTGCTCAGCTCGTCGACGAGGTTGCCGGCCGCATGCAGACTTGCCACAGCCGCCGTGAATGTCTCGAGCGCGCTCGACACGTCCCCCCGCGCCCACGCGGCAAGGCCGAGGAACCCCGCCGCACCGCCGCGCGAAAGGTGGTCGCTGGGGCCGGCCAGGGCGAGCGCCAGTCGAGCGTGCTCCTCTGTACCCGCGAGATCTCCCCTTGCTTGCGCGAGCGAGGCGCGGTGCACTGCGATGGTCGCCGGCAACGTGCGGAGATCTTCGGTGTCAGCCCACGGAGGCGTCGCGCCATTCGCAACAGAGGCCAACCCCTGCTCCGCGTCATCGAGTCGGGCCTCGACCCCATCGAGGTCGCCGGAGACCATGAGCATGAATCCGAAGAAGACACTGAGCACCGGGCTGCGCCGGACGGCGTCATCGGGCAGTGCCTTCAACCAGCCGAGCAGCATGGCTTCTTGCCGGTTGCGCCGGATCCCTGAAACCGCCAGCTCTATGAGGTAGGTCGCGCGGTCAAAGTCCCGCGCCGCCAGCGCGTGCCTGACCGCCTCCTCTACCAGGTCATGGTCATGGAACCAGCGGCTGGCGCGCTGGTGCAGAAGCGGTTCCAGGCCCGGCTGCTCAGCAAGCAGGCGCGCCCGCAGCACATCGGCGAACAGCTGGTGGTAGCGGTACCACTCCCGCTGGTCGTCCAGGGCGACGAGGAAGAGGTTCGCCCGCTGCAGGGTCGCAAGCATCTCTGTGCCGTCTTCTCGGCCGGTGACGGCATCACAGAGCGTCCCGGTGAGCCGGTCGAGGACGGCGGTGTGCTGCAGGAACTCGCGCACTGGCTCTGACTGGTGAGCCAGCACCTCCTCAACCAGATAGTCGACAAGGTACCGGTCGTTCCCGGCGAACTGTGCGATGAAGCTGCTGACGTCCTCGCGCCCCTGGATCGAGAGCGCGGCGAGCTGCAGAGCTGCAATCCACCCCTCGGTGCGTTCCCCGAGGACCTGGACGTCCCCAGCGGCCAGGTTCATTCCCGTCGTCTCGCTGAGGTACGTGGCCGTCTCGTCCGAGGTGAAGCGCAGGTCGGCGGCACGGATCTCGACCAGCTCGCCGCGCACCCGCCATCGCGCCAGTGGGAGGTCGGGGTCGGCGCGCGTGCTGAGCACGACATGCACGTGTGCGGGAAGGTGCTCCAGCAGCAGGGCCATCCCGTCGCGGATCTCATGGTTGTCGACGAAGTGGTAGTCGTCCAGGACAAGCCAGACGTGGCCCGGTGCTGCGGCCAGCTCGTTGAGCAGCGTGGTGAGCACCAGCTCTGTCGGCAAGGGCGAGGACGCGATGAGCTCCAGGGCGCCCGAGCCAACGCCGGGGACCGCCTTGTCCAGCGCGGTCACGACGTACGTCCAGAAGGATGACGGGTCGTTGTCCGAAGGGTCGAGCGACAGCCACGCCACGCAACGGTCCGCACCGGATGCCTCGTGCAGCCACTCAGCCAGGAGCGTTGACTTACCGAACCCGGCCGGAGCGGACAACAAGGTCAGCCTCGAGTCAGCGCCGCGGCCCAGAAGCTCGAGGAGTCTTGGGCGTGTCTGCAGACCGCGGCGCGGCTTCGGGGCATACAGCTTTGTTGCAATAAGCGGACCCGCCACGCCATCCCCAATCCAGGTGCACAACCTGTCCAGGGTGCGTGCCTTCTTTAACGCTAGTACACCGCCTCACCCTTGGTCCGGGAATTCGCGCAGCGGCTCTCGCCACCTCGACTACCTGGCTCGACGACTACCGATCTCGCCGCAACCACCCGGTCAGACTTGATGGGTGTCTGTTCAGAACTCCCTGGCCGCCTTCATCTCGGAGCCGTGCGCGATGAGCGCGTAGATGATCAGGAAGTCAATGGCCAGAAGGGTGATGGACCAGACCGGGAACAGCGTGGCCCACGCGAAGTTCACCAACGCGCTGATAGCCACGATGAGAACGCCAAGCACCCGGGCCCACGTCCGACCCGTGAAGAGGGCCAGTCCGGTTGCGATGACGATGGCACCGGCAATGATCTGTACCCAGCCCCACTGGGTGTAGCTCACCTGAACGGTGAGCCCTGACGTGGGGAAGGCAATCTGAGTATGGCGGAACAGCGCAATAAAGCCCTCGAACATGTGGAATGCGCCAAGCATCACCATCATGGTGCCGGCAAAGACGATCCAGCCGACCCATCCCGTGACCTCGGACTCATCCAGGGACTGCCTGGGAACTGTGCTGCCGCCACCGGACATAGATGTGGATCCAGCCATCATGACTCCTTCAAAGAGTGCTAGAGGATCGAGCACTTAAAGACTGATCTCGGCTGGCGGCGGGAGCCTCATCCGCCACGGATGAACCAGAGCGCACGTAACGGGCAAACCGGCCGCCGGAGCCGGCTTCCGGTCTGGAGGGGCGCCGATTCGGCTAAACGGTCGATGCGCCCATACCATGAGGTGTGATAAAAGACACATTCTGCCGCCGAAGCGGTCGCCGCAACCTGTGGTCGAAGATCATGGCTGGCCACCGCTGCGCCGGGTCGCCGGTGGTGGGAATCGTGACTGGATGAAGAGGTTCACCGAGCGACTGGCCCCTCTGTTGCGTCGCCGTATCGCCGCCGGGCGCGGGTTGTCGGGGACCACCTTCGTCGGCGTGACCATCCTCGCCGTCGCCGCGATCTCCGTTGTCGTCCTGGCCCTGCTGGGGGCAGCACCCCCCCAGGGCCAGGTTGCCCGGAGCGCCATACCGATCTCGATGACCCGTCTGATCGCCGATGCGAAAGCCGGCCAGCTCGCCAGCGCCATCGTGGACGAGACCAGCCTTGCCGTCCAGGCCACGTATGGGCGTGGTTCAGCTTCCGCCTCAGCGCCGGCCGGAACGTCCTCAGATGGCGGGCCGCTGAGCCCAGGTTCCGTGGCCGAGGCGGACGTCCTGCGAATGTACCTTCCCAAGATCGTGGACACGCTCGTCGCTGCCGGCGTGCCCGTCCAGCCGGGCACAGTCACTCGAGCCGCCGTCGTCGCGGACGCAGGCACCGCGCAACCGGCCGCCGCGCAGAGCCTGGGCGCAGCGGGCAAGGCGCCAGCCGTTGCCGCCGCCCCGGCTTCTGTCCCTTCCGGCGGGTCGTTTCCCTGGACCCTGCTGAGCGTCGGGGTGCTTGGTCTATTGGTCGGATCGCTCGTGATCGCACTGGGGGCGCTATGGCGCAAACGCCACTCACCGGCCGGCGAGCCCAGCGAGACGAGGGGTGGCGTCTCCGCCATGACCACCGGCGGGTCGAGGTCCCGGCGGCTCGGGCACAACAAGCTGCCCGCCATCGAGCCGGCAACCGTCCCGGACACCCGGTTCAGCGACGTGGCAGGCTGCGACGAGGCCAAAGCCGAGCTGCTGGAGCTGGTCATGTTCCTCAAGGAGCCGGAACGCTTCACCCGCACCGGCGCCACGGCACCCAAAGGGGCCTTGCTGACCGGGCCCCCCGGGACCGGCAAGACCCTCCTTGCCCGCGCCGTCGCAGGCGAGTCCGGGGTGCCGATGTTCACCGCTGCCGGTTCAGACTTCGTGGAGAAGTATGTCGGGGTCGGGGCCCAGCGCATTCGGGCGTTGTTCGCCGCCGCTCGCAGGCATGACCGGGCCATCATCTTCATCGACGAGGTGGACGCCGTCGCTCGCCGTCGGGGCGGGGACGGTGAGACGGCCCATATCGAGTCCGAGACGACCCTGATCGCCCTCCTGTCCGAGATGGACGGCTTCCACACCTCGAACGTCATCGTGATCGCCGCCACCAACAGGGCCGACATGCTGGACCCCGCCATCACCCGACCCGGCCGCCTGGACCGCAAGGTCGAGGTGCCCAACCCGGACCGCCGTGGCCGCGAGCAGATTCTCGCCGTGCACACCTTCGGCAAACCGATAGCGCAGGGCGTGGACTTCACGGCACTCGCGCGACGGACCCCGGGCTTCTCCGGTGCGCAGCTAGGTGCCTTGGTCAACGAGGCGTGCGTGGACGCGGTGCGCCGCGACCTTACCGAGGTCACGGCCGAGTGCTTCGAGCACGCTGTCGCCACCATCGCCATGGGCCGGGCCCGGACGTCAGCCCTGGTCACCGACCACGACCGCGAGGTCACTGCCTGGCATGAGTCGGGTCACACGCTCGCCGCCTACCTGCAGGAGCAGGCCGACGACCCGGTGCAGGTGACGATCATCCCGCGCGGGCCGGCCGGCGGCGTGACCTGGATGTCGGGCAACGACGACCAGTTCCTGCCACGTCGCAAGGCGCACGCTCAGCTCGTGACCGCGCTGGCCGGGCGAGCCGCCGAAGAGATCCTGCTGGACGGCGAGTTCACTCAGGGCGCCGCCGGGGACCTTCAGTCAGCTACCGAGCTGGCCACGTCGATGGCAACTCGTTACGGGATGACGCGCCTGGGCTATCAGGTTCGCCGCGGCGGCTCGGCCCCTGCCCAGGAGGTCAGCGACGTCGTGGAGGAGCTTCTGCTGGATGCACACGCGGCGGCCACAAAGCTTCTGGGTGAGCACCAGACCTTCCTGGCCGCTGTGGCCGTCAAGCTGCTGGTCGAGGAGACGCTGACCCTGGCCGATGTGCACCAGATTGCCACCGACCTTGGTGTCGCCCGGCACGCCCAGGTGCCCTCCCCACAGCTGCCCGGTCAGCTCAAGACGGCCAAGCCGGTGGTGTGCATGGAGGTCCCGTCGTTGGTCCCCGAGACCGTCCCCGACGCGGTGGCTTCCGCAGAGCCCAAGCTTGCCGGTGCAGGGTCTTCGATCGGCCCGAGACGGCGCGGGCCACTAGCCCTGGTGCAGGCGCTGATGCCCCGGCGCAGGCGGCGTGACCAGGAGCCTTTCATCGCCGAGGGCTGACACCCGTCATCCTTGCCAGCGAACTTCGCCATCGACCAGCGTGTCAGTCGGAGCAAGGCCGATGGAGTGGGCGACAGCGTTCGAGGCGTGATGGTCGGGGTGGATGTGGGCGACAACGTGGTGGATGTGTTGCTGCCTCAACCAATTCGCCATGAGCTGTGCCGCCTCGCGCGCGTACCCACTGCGCTGCTGCGACGGTGCGACGACCCATGCCAGGTCAGCGGTCAGCTCGCCGTGCTGCTCACTGATGGTGGCCTGTACGAAGCCGACCGCCTGCCGGTTGTCACGTCGCCGGACGATCCAGTTGAGCCAGCGTTGGGACCTGTCGGGTGACTGGCCGACGACCTGCCGGGCATAGAGGGAGCGGAGCTCTTGAAGAGTGGCCGGCCTGCCACCGATGAAGGTGTGCAGTGAGGGATCGTCCAGCAAGGGCGCCATCTCGTCGGCGTGCTCCACGCGAAGTGGCTCAAGCGCGAGTCGTTCCCCGTCAAGAGGCTGCGCTCCAGCCCCGTCGGCCAAGCCCATGGTCCTCCCTTCACCGTTAACCCTGATGCCCAGATAGTTCGAGGCATTTCCCAAATCTCGTCGCTAGTGGACCCAGAGCTGGCTCAGCAGCGGGCCCACGGCCTGGTTGCCGGAGTAGTTGCCGACCCTGGCCGAGACGAACGCCGGACGCTCTTGGTTGAGCATGGGCACGATCAAGGCCTCGTCGGTGATCGTCCGGTCGATCTCGATCCAGGCCTGCAGCGCGGCACCGGGGTCGGTGGCCACCAGGGCGGTGGCCGTGGCGGCGCGCTGGTCCAGCTTGGGGTTGCAGTATTCGCTCAGGTTGCTCCCAGCTCCGCAGGCCACGACTGCGTCATAGAAGTTGGAAGCCAGCGAGTAGTCGGCCCCCCAACCCGCCATCCGGACCTGCGCGTGACTGTGAGGGTTCCACCAGAAGTCCCAGGTGGCATCGGTGTACGGCATCGGGCGCAGCGTCGCCTTGTACCCGAGCTCGTCCAGGACCCCTTTGACGTAGGCGTTGATGGCAGGCCAAGCGATGGCAACGGAGGGAGAGGGGATGGTCACGGACATTCCCTTGGTCCCGGACTCGTCGACCAGCTTGCGGGCCTTGGCCAGGTCCCGACCGTGGTACTGCCCTTCGGCTGGCGCGGTGGTGTAGGGGCAGTGCGGCTTGTAGCCGGGGAAGTGGGGTGGCAGCAGCTGGCAGGTCTCCTTTGCTACCAACGGACCGCCCCAGAGCTCGACCAGCCTATTGCGGTCCACCGCGTAGTTCACGGCTTGACGGGCTTTGAGGTTGTTGAACGGCGGGAGGGTGACGTTGAGGTGCATGTAGGTCGTTGCGGCCTGCAGGTCTGAGTGGACCTGACCGGGGTGGCTGACCTTGAACTGCTTTGCCAGCTGTAAAGCCCGGCGATCGCTCAAGTCGAAGGGTTGTGCAACGTCTGCGCTACCACTGATGACCGCCTGCAGTGCGGCCCGGTCGTCCACCTTGGCGACCCAGCGGATCACGTCGGGGTACCCCCGCGGCTGGGCGGCGTACGACCACTGCTGGAAGAACGGGTTGCGGGTGAGGGTGAAGCTCTTGCCTTTGGCGTAGTCCACGATCATGTAGGGCCCGGTGCCGGGAAGGGGATCGGTGACCTCCTTGAGCGAGGTTCCCGGCGGGGTCGGATACACGAACAACGTGAGCTTGTAGCGGAACTCCGGGTCGGGTTTGCTCAGATGGAAGGTCACCCTGCGGGTGGCGTCATCGGTCACCACGCCGCGGGACAGGTCGCAGGTCTTCGGGTGATCCACGCAGTTCTGGCCACCGACGATGCCGGTGAAGAAGTCGGGGCGGCCGCCCTTGAGTGTCAACGCCCGGCGTACCCCGAGCACGAAGTCGAAGGCGTGAACGTCCCGGCCGGTCGAGTACTTGATACCGGGGCGCAGGGTGAAGGTGTACGTCCTGCCCCCGTTGCTGGGCTGCGGGACGCGAGTTGCCAGGTCGGGGACCAGGGTCTGCGAGTCGAGACTGCTCGCGAGCCGGAAGGCGACGAGCCCGTCGTAGACCAGCCGCTCCCCAGAGTAATCAGCAACGTAATACGCCTTTGCAGGGTCAACGGTGTCGGAGCCCGGGAGGTCCGTCGATGGCGCCGCGACCGTCAAGGTGCCGCCGGAGTGCTTCGGGTCAGCGAAGGCCCCCGAGGCCACCCACACCCGGCCGCCAGCCGCCGCGAGCCCGCGCGGCGAGCTGCCGATCCAGAACCTTTGGACCGCGTCGGTCGCCGGGTCGATCCTGGTCAGGAATCCTGCGAACTCCTCGCTGACCCAGACGGCGCCGCCCACCACGGCCACGGAGGCGGGCCCTTCGCCGACGACAATCGCGCGTGGCACAAGGGTGGACACGTTGATCCGGGTGACGCTCTTGTCGAGCTGGTTGGCCACCCAGACGTCGTCGCCCGAGATCGCAATACCCTTGGGCCCAGACCCGACCGCGATCGGGCTAGACAGGTCCTGGACGGTCTTGGGGTCGATCCTGGAGACGGTCCCGTCGCGCCCGTTGGCGACCCACACCGAGTCGTCGCCGACGGCGATACCGTCCGGGCCGGCGCCGACCGGGACCGGATTGTCCCGCGCGCCGGTGAGGAGGTCGATCCGCTGAATGGTGTTGTCACCGCTGTTGGCAACCCAGACACCGCTGGGCCCGCTGCCGATCGCCGCCGGCCCGGTTCCCACCCCAATCGTGTCGGCCACCTTGTTGGTGGCGATGTTGATCCGGCTGACCGTGCCGTCGGTGAAGTTGGCCACCCACACGTCGCCGGCAGTCACCGTCAGCGCCTCCGGGTAGGCCCCCACCTCGATGGTGTCTATGACGGTGTGCGTGGCCGGATCGATTCGCGACACCGTGCCGTCGCTGCGGTTGGCCACCCACAGTGACCCGCCCCCGTAGGCCAGCCCCGTCGGGTCGGTTCCCACCGGGACCGTGGCGCCGATCGAGCCGTCCGGCTCCACCGCCCCGACACTGTTGGCCGCCAGTGTTACCGGGCCGCTCGAGCGTGCCAGCCACACGACCGCCCCGATCGAGCCGCCGCCGGCCACCAGGACCGCCGCGGTCCAGAGCCCGACAAGCCGGCGACCCGAACCGCGCCCGAACCTGCTAAGAAACCCGCCAGGTGCGACGTCGTCATCGCCACCGAGGCTAGGTGCGGCCGGCATCGCCTCACCAGCGTGACCTTCATCGGTCCCGATCCCGCCACCCACGGCAGCAACCGGCGCCAACGCCATCGGGTGCCAGGCCAAGGCAGGGTCCTGCGCCAACACGGCACTGTGCAACGCGTGTAACGGTGGGCTCGGTTCGATCCCGAGCTCCTCAGCCAACGTCGCGCGCAGCTGCCGGTAGGCGGCCAACGCGTCGGACTGACGACCGCAGCGGTACAGCGCGAGGATGCGTTCGGCGTGCAGTTGCTCCCGCAGCGGGTGGTCGGCCACGAGACGATCCAGCTCGGCGACCGCCGTGCCGTGATGACCCAGCGCCAGCTCCGCCTCCATCCGCAGCTCCATGGCTGAGAGGCGTAGCTCCTGGAGCCGGCCAGCGACCGGGGCCACGAACCCGAAGTCGGCAAGGTCGCCCAGGACCTCACCGCGCCAGAGCCCAAACGCCCGGTCGAGCAGCACCGCCGCCTCCCCGGGGTCCTGCGCCTCCAGCGCCACCCGACCCCGGACGAGCAGACCCTCGAACAGCACGGCGTCCACAGAACCTGCCGCAGCGAGCAGCCGGTAGCCTCCCCCGGCCTCGGTGACCAGAACGCCGCTGCCCGCGCCGCGTGCACGGTCGGGCTCCAACAGCGCCCGCAGATGGAAGACGTAGGTCTGCACCGTCGTCAGGAAACCGGATGGAAGGTGCTCACCCCACAGCGCATCGGCCAGCCGGCCCACGGACACGACCTGGCCCGCCTCGCACAGCAGCAGGCCCAGGATCGCCCTCTGCTGGCGGCCCCCAAGCTTCAACCGGGTGCCAGAGCGCAGCACCTCCAGCGGCCCGAGAATGCCGAACTCGAGCCGCTGGTCCCCACCACTCTCTGCGGTCATCCGCGATCACGCATCCCTTGAACAGACAAACAACGCTAGCCCCTGGCCCTCGATCCGAGAACCTCCCAAACCAGATTCGGGCGAGCCTCCGAGCCACTGGCCAACGCCCTGAACAGCCAGAGCCGGACACAGGTCGGCGTGAGCACTGACCCGGTCGCCTTCGCCCTCCTGCCGTACCGGCGCTAACGGACCCAGAGCTGGCTCAGCAGCGCACCTACTGTCTGGTTGCTCTGGTAGTTGCCGACCCTGGCTGACACGAACGTCGAAACGATGGGGTTGAACATGGGCACAACCATGGCCGCGTCGGTGATTATCCGGTCGATCTCGGCCCATGCCCGCAGAGCGTTACCTGGGTCGGTAGCCATCAGTGTGGTGGCCGCGGCGGCGCGCTGGTCCAGCCCGCGGTTGCAGTATTCCGTCAGGTTGAACACGCCGCCGCATGCCACGACTGCGTCGTAGAAGCTGGAAGCAAGTGGGAAGTCACTAGTCCAGGCATTCGTCTGGACCTGCACGTGGTTGTGAGGGTTCAGGAGGAACTCATAGGTGGGATCGGTGTCTGGCATCAGGCTGAGAGTCACCTTGTACCCCAGCTGACGCAGGACCTGTTGGAAGTAGGCGTTGAAGGTAGGGAAGGCAGCAAAGGTGGGGCTGCGGACCGTCACGGACATTCCCCTGGTCCCCGACTCGTCGACCAGCTTCTGGGCCTTGGCAAAGTCCGGACCATGGTAGGGCCCTTCGGCTGGCCCTGTGGTGTAAGGGCAGTACCACGAGTGGCCGGGGAAGTTGGGTGGCAGCAGCTGGCAGGTCGGCTCCGCTGGCGGACCGCCCCGCAGCTCGACAAGCGTGTTGCGGTCCACCGCGCAGTTCACGGCTTGGCGGGCTTTGAGGTTGTTGAACGGCGGGACGGTGACATTGAGGTCCTCGTAGAGGGTCCCGGCAACCAGGTCGCTGTGAACCTGACCCGGGTACCGGACCTTGAAGTCGCTGACCAGCGCCGATGTGGCCCGCACATTGCTCACGAGTGGTTGCGTAACATCTGCGCGACCGCTGGTGACCGCCGCCAAGGCCGCCCGGGTGTCCCGCACGGCGAGCCAGCGGATCACGTCGGGGTACCCGGCGGGCTGGGCTGCATACGACCGCTGCTCGAAGAACGGGTTACGGGTGAGCGAGAACGTTTTGCCTTTGGTGTACTCCACGATCATGTAAGGCCCGGTTCCCGGAAGGGGGTCGGTGACCTCCTTGAGCGATGTGCCCGGCGGGGTCGGATGTACGGACCAAGTGAGCTTGTCCAGGAACTCCGGGTCGGGTGTGCTCAGGTGGAAGGTCACCCGGCGGGTGGCGTCATCGGCCACGACGCCGCGGGACAGGTCGCAGACCTTCGGGTGATCCACGCAGTTCTGGCCACCGATGATGCCAGCGTAGTAGTCAGGGCGGCCGCCCGTGACTGTCAGAGCCCTGCGCACGCCGAGCCTGAAGTCAGAGGCGTGGACGTCCCTGCCGGTCGAGTACTTGATGCCGGAGCGGAGCGTAAAGGTGTAGGTCCTGCCCCCGTTGCTGGGCTGGGGGACGCGAAGGGCCAGGTCAGGGACCAGCACCTGCGAGTCAGCGCCGCTCGCGACCCTGAAGGAGACGAGCCCGTCGTAGACCAGCCGCTCCGCCGAAAAGGCATACTCCGCCTTTGCAGCATCGACAGTGTCGGAGCCCGGGAGGTCCGTCGATGGCGCCGCGACCGTCAAGGTGCCGCCTGCGTGCTTCGAGTCGGTGAAGGCCCCCGAGGCCACCCAGACCCTGCCGTCGGCCGCCGCGAGCCCTCGGGGGGAACTACCGATCGAGAACCTTCGGACCTCGTCGGTGGCTTGGTCGATCCGGGTCAGGACCCCGGCGAACTTCTCGCTCACCCAGACCGCGCCGCCGGCGGCCACCACGGAGCCGGGTCCGTCGCCGACCTCGATCGTACGCGTCTGACCGCTGGACCCGTTGATCCTGGTGACGCTGGTCGAGAGCTGGTTGGCGACCCAGACCTCGTCGCCCGAGATCGCGATGCCCTTGGGCCCGGACCCCACCGCGATCGGGCTGGACACCTCCTCGCCGGTCTTCGGGTCGATCCTGGAGACGGTCCCGTCGCGACCGTTGGCGACCCACAGTGCACCGGCCTGCACTGCGATCCCGTCCGGGCCGGCGCCGACCCCGATTGCCTTGTCCGGGTGGTCGGTAAGAGGGTCGATCCGCTGGATGGTGTTGTCAACACTGTTGGCCACCCACACATCACCGCTGGGCCCGCTGCCGATCGCGGCCGGCCCGGTTCCCACCCTGATTGAGTCGGCCACCTTGTTGGTTGCGATGTTGATCCGGCTGACGGTGTTGTCGGTGAAGTTGGCCACCCACACGTCGCCCGCGGTCACGCTCAGCGCCTCGGGGGCGGCCCCGACCTCGATGGTCTGGATGACGGCGTGCGTGGCCGGATCGATTCGCGACACCGTGCCGTCGCTGCCGTTGGCGACCCACAGTGACCCGCCGCCGAAGGCCAGACCCGTCGGGTCGGTCCCCACCCGCACCGCCGAGCTGATCGCGCCATCCGGCTCCACTGCCCCGACGCTATTGGCCGCCAGTGCTACCAGGCTGCTTGGGTGTGCGAGCCAGACGACCGCCCCGATCGACCCGCCCGTGGCCAAAAGGACCGCCGCGACCCAGAGCGCGACCACGCGACGGCGCGACCCAACCCCGAACCTGCCGAGGAACGCGCGAGGTAGGACGTGGTGATCGCCACCGAGGCTCGGTGGGGTGGGCCTCTCCTGACCAGCGTGGCCTTCAAGCGTGCCGTGACCAGCGTGGCCTTCATCGGTGGCGGTCCCGACGCCCGCGGCAGCAACCGGCGCCGACGCCGCCGGGTGCCAGGCCAGGGCAGGGTCCTGCGCCAGCACGGCGCTGTGCAGTGCATGCAACGGCGGGCTCGGTTCGATCCCGAGCTCCTCGGCCAACGTGGTGCGCAGCTGCCGGTACGCAGCCAGCGCCTCGGACTGACGACCGGACCTGTAGAGGGCAAGGATGCGCTCGGCGTGCAGTCCCTCCCGCAACGGGTGAGAGGCCACGAGACGATCCAGCTCAGCAACCGCCGTACCGTGGTGACCCAGCGACAGCTCCGCCTCCATCCGCAGCTCCATCGCCGAGAGGCGCAGCTCCTGGAGCCGGCCCGCGACAGGAGCAACGAAGCCGAAGTCGCCAAGGTCGCCCAGGACCTCACCTCGCCAGAGCGTCAACGCCCGGTCCAACAGCACCGCCGCCTCGACGGGGTCCTGCGACTCGAGCGCAGCCCGGCCCCGGACAAGCAGATCCTCGAACAGAACGGCGTCCACAGAACCTGCGGCAGCGAGCAGGCGGTAGCCTCCCCCCGCCTCAGTAACCAGAACTCCACTGCCCGCGCCGCGTGCACGGTCGGGCTCCAACAGCGCCCGCAGATGGAAGACGTAGGTCTGCACCGTCGTCAGGAAACCGGATGGAAGGTGCTCACCCCACAGCGCATCGGCCAGCCGGCCCACGGACACGACCTGGCCCGCCTCGCACAGCAGCAGGCCCAGGATCGCCCTCTGCTGGCGGCCCCCAAGCTTCAACCGGGTGCCAGAGCGCAGCACCTCCAGCGGCCCGAGAATGCCAAACTCGAGCCGCTGGTCCCCACCACTGTTCTCTGCGGTCATCCGCGATCACGCATCCCTTTGAACAGACAAACAACGCTAGCCCCTGGCCACCGATCCGAACACCTCCAAGCACTTACCAAGGCCGTCCGAGCCGCCGCCAAGAACCCTCCGAGCAACATCGCCTCAGATGGGGTTGTCCAGCAGTTCCCGCCCTGCGCATCTCATGCCAGGTTCAACTCAAAGGAGGTGGCGACATGCGCCACGCACGTCG